>DATIAB010000243.1:0-8815 GCA_035458265.1 Ornithinibacter sp.
CTGGGTCATCAAGTACCGGCTCCTCGACGACTACGCGTCGCGCAACGGGCTCGGCCTGGACCACCCGCGCCTGGCCCAGATCGACCTCGCGTACCACGACATCGACAGGAACCGCGGGCTCTTCTACCTCCTGCAGCGCCGCGGCCGCATCGCTCGCGTCGTCAGCGACCCCGAGGTCTTCTCGGCCAAGGTGTACCCACCCCAGACCACCCGGGCCAAGCTGCGTGGCGACTTCATCCGGGCTGCCCAGGCCCACCGCCGCGACTTCACCGTCGACTGGGTGCACCTCAAGCTCAACGACCAAGCGCAGCGCACCGTCCTGTGCAAGGACCCGTTCCTGGCCACCGATGCCCGTGTCGAACGCCTCATCGAGGGCATGAGCGCCTGAGCGAGCGGCCGGCGCGCCACCCGGCATCCAGCGTTCTCCCAGCACGCGATGTGCGTCTTCACATGCGCCGCAGTTATCGTTGGTGGCCGTTGTCCGGGGCCGGACAGCGCCCCCGAGCGAAGGTTCCACCTGTGTCACGTCGCCTCCCCACCGTCCTGTCCGCCGCAGTCCTTGCCTCCGCCCTCGTCCTGAGCGGGTGCGGCGAGGAGGCGGAGCCGAACGCCCCCACCTCGGCCGCGCTCAGCGCGGTCACCGTCGAGGGTGCCGACGCCACGAAGGCACCGACCGTCGAGGTGGATGCGCCGATCACCGTCAGCAGGACCGAGTCGAAGGTGCTCACCGAGGGCACGGGGGCGGTCGTCGCCGATGACGATCTGCTCACGCTCCAGGCGATCATCCTCAACGGCCGCGACGGGACGGTGGCCCACAGCACCTGGGAGGGCGGCGCGGTCAGTCTCGACCTCGGCGCCGAGGACCTGTTCGGCTCCTTCAAGAGCCAGCTGCCGGGCAAGAAGATCGGCTCGAGGGTCCTCATCACCTCGACCCCGGCCGACGCCTTCGGCGAGCAGGGCAACCCCGACCTCAAGATGGAGGCGGACGACCCCGTCGTCTTCGTCGTCGACGTCGTCGGCGCCACCAAGGTGCTCGCGCAGGCCGAGGGCGCCGCGGTGCCCCCGAAGGCCGGCCTGCCGACGGTGACGATGAACGAGGGTGAGCCCGCGACGATCACCGTCCCCAAGGGCGCCAAGGCTCCGGCCAAGACCGTCGTCCAGCCGCTCATCACCGGAACCGGGCCGGCAGTGGCAGCCGGACAGACCGTGCGGGTGGCCTACACGGGCGCCCTGCTCAAGGACGGCAGCGTCTTCGACTCCAGCGCCAACCGTCCCGAGGAGCCGTACTTCGACTTCGCGGTCGGCCAGGGACAGGTCATCTCCGGGTGGGACACCGGGATCGCGGGCCAGAAGGTCGGGAGCCGCCTCCTGCTCGTCATCCCGCCGGCCGAGGGTTACGGCGAGGCCGGCAGCCCTCCCAAGATCGCCGGCACCGACACCCTCGTCTTCGTCGTCGACATCCTCGCCGCCTACTGAAGCACCCCACCGACACACGGCCCCCGAGAGAACAGGTCAGCACCATGAGCAGCCAGCCCACCCGCCCGGAGATCGAGGTCCCCGGTGACACCCCGCCCCGCGACCTCGTCGTCGAGGACCTCACCGTCGGTGAGGGAGCGCAGGCCACGCCCGGCAGCACCGTCTCCGCGCACTACGTGGGGGTCGCCCACTCCACGGGCGAGGAGTTCGACGCCTCGTGGAACCGCGGCGCGCCCCTGGACTTCCGGCTCGGCGTCGGCATGGTCATCGCCGGCTGGGACCAGGGCATCTCGGGCATGAGGGTCGGTGGACGCCGCCGGCTGACCATCCCGCCGCACCTGGCCTACGGCGAGCGCGGCGCCGGTGGCGCGATCGCCCCCGGCGAGACGCTCATCTTCGTCGTCGACCTCATGGACGTGCGCTGAGCGCCGAGTTCACCACATCGGCAGCATGAGCGCCCGCGGCGGCAGCCGCGAGGAACGGGGCGGGGTCGGCACCCAGACCCCGTCCCATCGTGCTCAGCCCGACCGGTGAGGTGGCCAGCGCGTCGAGGAGCCCGTCGGCCGGCACCTCCACGACGGTGAGAGTCGCGCGGGCCGTGGCCACGAGCGCCCGGAGCTGGTCGCGCACGAGGGTGTCGAGCGCGGCATCCGGCAGCGTGGTCACCGGCACGTCCGCGGGTGTGAGCAGGGCGCGGCCGTAGGCCGTGCGGCTGTGGTGGCTGATGCCGCGGTGCCGCTCACGACGATCGGCACCCGAGACACGCAGGGACGCCACGCAGTGCCCACCGAGCACCTCCGTCGCGTGGAGGGCATCCGCGCAGGCCACCCCCGAGTACCCCCACCGCGTCCCGGTGCCCACGTTGCCCGGCCCCTGGGTGACGATGGCGACCTCGGCCCCGACCACATGCCGTGCCGCGAGCAGACCGGTATGGGTCGTCACGGCTTCGTGGTCGCCACCGAACGCCTGACCGACGGTGATCGTGGATGCCAGCCACCCGGCATCCTTGAGGCCTGCGACGGCGCGGGAGAAGGCCGCCGGCAACGCCCCGCCGTCGGTCATCACGTAGGCGACCCGCGCGCTCGGCCGCACGGCCCGGATACCGGCGAGCACGGCGGGCAGGGCCGAGTGCAGGTCGGCGACGACCACCGGCATCCCGTCGAGGTCGTCGGCATCGGCGAGGTCGACGTGATGCGGGCTGTCCTGCTCGTCGACGGCCAGGAGCATCTGCTGCATCGGCGTGTAGCGCGCCTTGACGATGTGTCCGGGCCCGGCGTCGGGATCGGGCGGCAGGTGGTCCGGGCGGGCGACGACGAAGGCGAGCCCACCGGTACCGAGTCCCTTGAGCAGGGCGGAGGCGTTGAGCAGGACGCGCTCGCCTGGTCCGGGCTCCCCGACCATCGCGGTGTAGGCGAGCGCCCGCACGGGTGGGCTGGAGGCGCCCTCGAGCACCACGGCGTACTCCACGGCGCCCGGCCACCGACGTACCTGCTCGACCACGGTCCCGGCTCGCCACTGCATCACGCTCGGCAGCGTATCCGTCGGGTAGCGTCTGGCGGGTGAGCATCGAGCCCGGGACGGGCGCCCCGTCGACGGCGCAGGTGAAGACCGAGCGACTGCTCAACCTCGTCCTGGTGCTGCTGTACACCCGTCGGCCGCTGCCCAAGGCGCAGATTCGCGCCCTCGTGCCGCAGTACGGACAGTCGGCCTCGACCGAGGCCTTCGAGCGGATGTTCGAGCGGGACAAGGACGAGCTGCGAGAGCTGGGCATCCCGCTCGTCACCGAGGACATCGACCCCCTCCACGAGGACGAGCCGGGGTACCGCATCCACCAGCGCGAGTACGCCCTGCCCGACATCGCGTTCGAGCCCGATGAGCTCGCCGTGCTGGGCCTGGCCAGCCGGACGTGGGCCCAGGCCAGCCTGGCCGGTCCGGCCGCCCAGGCCCTGCGCAAGCTGCGCGCCGCCGGTGTCGAGCGCGACGTCGATGCCCTCATCGGCATCGAACCCCGGCTCCGCACGAGCGAGCCGGCGTTCGACGCCGTCAAGGACGGCGTGCTGCGTCGGGTCCCCCTGCGCTTCGGGTACCGGCGGCCAGAGGCCTCCGAGGTGGTGGCGCGCCGGGTGCAGCCGTGGTCGCTCGTGTCCTGGCACGGCCGGTGGTACCTCAACGCCTTCGATCTCGACCGCCAGGCGCCGCGCGTCTTCCGCCTCTCCCGCATCGTCGGGGCGGTGAAGGCCACCGGACGCCCCGGCACGTTCGAGGTGCCCGAGGACCACGAGCCCGAGGTCATGGTGCGCCGTGTCGCGAGGCCGTCCACGCAGGCGAGCCCTGCCGTGCTGCGCGTGCGCCGCGACACCGGGCACAGCCTGCGCCGACGTGCCCGTACGATCGGCTCGGTCGACGACACGTGGGACCTCGTCGACCTCGACCACGCCGACCTGGACTCCTTTGCCGAGGAGCTCGCCGGCTACGGCCCCGACGTCGTCGTCGAGCAGCCGCCCGAGCTCGTCGATGCCGTGGTGGAGCGGTTGCGCGGCGTCGTCGCGACCCACGGGGGAGAGCGCTGATGGCGGGGTTCACGCACGAGAGCGCGACGGCGCGCCTGGCCCGTCTGCTCACGATGGTGCCGTGGCTGGTCAACCGCCAGGGCATCGACCTGCGCCAGGCCGCCGACGACCTCGGGGTCTCCGTGGAGCAGCTCGAGGCCGACCTCAACCTGCTCTTCCTGTGCGGCTACGGCCAGATGCCCGACGAGCTCATCGAGGCGGACTGGGAGGAGGGACGGGTCTTCGTCGGCAACGCCGACACCATCTCCCGCCCGCTGCGCCTGGGTGTCGACGAGGCCGTGACCCTCATCGTGGGGCTGCGCGCCCTGCGGGAGGTTCCCGGCCTGGGCGACCGCGACGCCGTGGAGCGGGCCCTGGCCAAGCTCGAGGATGCCGCGGGGTCGGCTGCCGCTCCCGCGGCCCGCGTGCGCGCCGAGGTCGCGGACGGCGGCTCGCCCGAGGTCCTGGCCCGCGCCCGGCAGGCCGTCACCGACCACCGCCGCGTCCACCTGCGCTACCTCGTGCCCGCGCGCGACGAGACGACCGAGCGTGACGTCGACCCGATGCGCGTCGTCGGGATGGACGGCCGCTGGTACCTGGAGGGGTGGTGCCACCGGGCCCGGGACACCCGGATGTTCCGGCTGGACCGCGTGGAAGAGCTGACCGTCCTCGACATCGACGGCACTCCGCCGACGCAGGCCCGCGAGCGAGACCTCTCCGAGGGGACCTTCCGGCCGGCACCCGACGACCTCGTCGTCACCGTCCGCCTGCTGCCCGGGGCCACGTGGGTGGCCGACTACTACCCCGTGGAGTCCTCGCAGGAGGTGCCCCCGGACGAGGGTGGAGGACTGCTGGTGCGGCTGCGGACGGCCGACACGGCCTGGCTGCGCCGACTCGCCTGGCGCCTGGGCGGTCGGGGGTTCGTCGTCGATCCGCCCGAGGTGCTCGCCGAGGTGGCTCGCGGCGCACAAGCGGCGCTCACGGCGTACCCGAAGCTGCAGGAGGACTGAGACGTGTTGCCGTGGTGGGGTTGGGCTCTCGTCTGGACGGTGCTGCTCGTGGGCTCCGCCGTGCTGCTCGGCGAGCGTGGCTGGCGCGTGTGGGGGAGCGTGAAGGGCCTGGGCCGTGAGGTGGACCGCGCCAGCGCCCTCGTCGCCGAGCTCGAGGCCCGGGCCGACGAGCTGCGTGACCTCGACCCGCCGCCCACTGCGGTCACCCAGCCTCCTCGCCGGGTGCGCGAGCGGTACCGCGAAGGCAGGGCCGCGACACGGGCCGCCCGCCGAGCTCGCCGTGCGGAGCACCTGCCGCCCTGGGCACGCGTAGACTGACGAGAAGACGCCATGGCGCCATCAGGCGTCTCACGACATCACAGGAGTTGGACCCCATGGGCAGGATCGGACCCACCGAGATCATCATCGTCGCGGTGCTCATCATCCTCATCTTCGGCTGGAAGAAGCTGCCGGATGCCGCACGCAGCCTCGGCCGGTCGGCTCGCGTGTTCAAGTCCGAGGTCGACGAGATGAAGAAGGAGTCCGACGCCGCCAAGACGGATGCCTCGACGACCACCGTCAAGGGTGAGCCGATCGAGCCGGCCTCCAGCGTCGACCGCGCCGTGCCGACCACCGAGGGCAACGCGGTCAGGGAGAACGCCCCGCGCACGGACAACCAGTCCGGCCCCGTGGCCTGACCACCCTCGAACCCTTCCTCACACCAGAGCCCATGGTCCGACTTCGCCGACGTCCTCGCGACCCCGAGGGCCGGATGACGCTCGGCGAGCACTTTCGTGAGTTCCGCCGCCGGCTCGTCATCTGTGCTGCCTCGGTCTTCATCGCATCGATCGTCGCCGGGTTCTTCTATGCCGAGGTCTTCGCGTTCCTCCAGGCACCCTTCGAGGCGTACGCCGAGTCCAACCCCGGGGTCACCGCGAGCCTGAACTTCGCGGAGGCGACCGCGGCCCTGTCCAACCTCATCAGCCTGTCGATCTTCGTCGGGGTGATCGCCGCGAGCCCGATCCTGCTCTGGCAGGCGTGGGCGTTCATCGTGCCGGGTCTGACCGGCAAGGAGAAGCGCATCTCGCTGGCGTTCCTCGGCGCCACGATCCCGTTGTTCCTGATGGGTTGCTGGCTCGGGTACGCGATCCTGCCTCAGTCGCTCGCCATCCTCTACGGGTTCAGCCCGGACGGGACGTCGAACATCCAGCAGGTGTCGATGTACTTCTCGTTCGTGACCCGCTTCATCCTCGTGTTCGGTGTGGGCTTCCTCTTCCCGGTCGTGCTCGTGGGGCTCAACGTCATCGGCGTGCTGTCGGCCGAGCGCCTGCTCGCCGGCTGGCGGATCGCGGTCGTCTTCATCTTCGTCTTCGCGGCCGTGGCCACCCCAACCGCTGACCCGTTCACGATGTTCGTCTTCGCGGCCCCGCTCACCGTGCTGTACTTCGCGGCGTGGTTCGTCTGCCGCCTGCTCGACAGGCGCAAGGCCAAGGCCCGGCCGGAGTGGCTGGACGTCGACGACAACGAGGCGTCCGCGATCTGAGCGGGCCCCCCTGCTCGGCGACCTGCCCGGGAGGGAGCCGTCAGCCCAGGCCGGCGAGCACCTGCGCCACGATGATCTTCGAGATCATCGCCACGGGGTAGACGAGCGCATAGGCCACCCCGACCCGCGTGTCGTAACCGGTCTTGTCGTTGACGTAGGCCAAGATCGCCGGCTGGGTCTGCGACCCGGCCAGCGCTCCCGCGGTCTCCAGCCAGGTGAGCTTGCGGGCCACGTGGATCCCGAGCACGAGCAACAGCGCCGCGGATGCCGTGAGCACCAGTCCCAGCACCGCCACCTTCCAGCCCGAGTCCGACGCGAGCGCATCGGTGATGCTCCGCCCGGCCCGCACCCCCGCATAGGCGAGGAAGGTGACCATTCCCAGGGCCGACAGGGACTGCGCCGCGCCGTGCGACATCGACGTGATGACCGGGCCCACCCGTCCGAGCCGCCCGAAGACGAGCCCCACGAGCAGCGTGCCCGCAGCCGCACCGACGGTGAAGCCACCCCCGGGCGTCGGCACGTGCACGAGACCGAGCGCCATGCCCGTCGCGAGCCCGAGGGCCAGGCCACCGACGTTGATGTCGGACATGCCGCGATCGCTGTCACCGAGGTAGGCGCTGACCTCTGCCATCCGCTCACGTGGGGCGATGACCCGCACGCGGTCGCCCATCGCGAGGACGAACGTGTCGTGCGCGACGAGGTCGAGGTCGCCCCGGCGCACGCGGGTGACGGCCGCGCCGAACTTCGCCGCGAGGTCGAGCTCGCCGATTGTGTGCCCCACGAGGGACTTGGTGGACAGCGTGATGCGGCGGTAGTCGAGATCGGCGCGGTCCGCGACGATGTCGTGGGAGGAGATGTGGCCGAGCTGCTGCGCCACGGCATCCAGCAGCTCACGGGGTCCGACGACGGTGACGAGGTCGTTGTACCCGATCGTCTCGGCACCACCGGGCACCATCGTCGGGTTGGCGGCATGGGCGTGCTTGAGGCGCGAGACCGTGATCTCGTGGTCGTGCGCCGCGGACAGGGCGTCGACGGTGATCGGCTCGTGCACCTCGACCCGGATCGTGTCGTGGCCGATCTCCTCGCGCCGTGACTCGCCGCCCGGCCGGCGCAGCGACCAGGCCGCGACCGCGAGCATGAGGATGACACCGCCGAGGTAGGTGATCGAGTACCCGATCGTGGGTGCCGACGGATCCGCGGCCCGGGCGGATGCCGCCGCGAGTGCCGGTGTGTTGTTGAGCGCACCGGCAAACGCGCCGGCGACGATGCCCGGCTCGATGCCCATGACCCGGCCCCCCACGACGGCGAGGGCGCCGACGAGGGACAACGCCCCAGCCACGACGAGCATGGTCGGCCACCCCCGACGCAGCGACGAGAAGAAGTGCGTCCCCGAGACGACACCCACCGTGTAGGTGAACAGGACGAGCCCGAAGGTGCCGATCACCTCGGGGATCTCGAGGTCGACACCCACCGAGGCTGCCCACGCCGACACCCCGAGGGCAGCGAACAACACGGCGGCGGGGCCGAGGTGGACACCCTTGACGCGGACGTGGCCCAGGGCTGCGCCGAAGGCGAGTAGCACCGCGAGCAGGAGGAGGGGACGTTCGGCCAGGAGGGTGAATATCGCGCTCACCCTGTGATCGTCCCACTGCGCCGGGCCGGGGTACTACCGTTCGATACATGGCACGCATGGGTCTCATGGTCAACCCGACCTCGGGCAGGAACACGGGGGCACAGGTCGGCACCGAGGCCCTGACGCTGCTGCGGGCGGCGGGTGTCGACATCCTCGACCTCAGCGCCGCAGACGCCCGTAGCGCGATGGAACAGGGCCGCGAGGCGATCGCCTCGGGGGCGGTCGACCGGATCGTCGTCGCGGGCGGCGACGGCATGGTGCACCTCGGTGCCAACCTGTGCGCCGGCACCGGGGTGGCGCTCGGCGTCATCGCCGCAGGCACCGGCAACGACATCGCCCGCGAGCTCGGGCTCCCGGTGCGCGACGCGGCGAAGTCGGTCGAGCGCATCCTGTCCGGCGGCACCAGGGTGGTCGACGCCGTCCGGCACACGACCGCGACCGGTCAGGACACGTGGTTCCTCGGGGTGCTCGCCGCCGGTTTCGACGCGGTCGTCAACGAACGGGCCAACCAGCTGCGGTGGCCCAAGGGCCCGATGCGCTACAACCTGGCGATCTTTCGGGAGCTGCCCGTCTTTCGTGCCATCCCGTACGGTCTCGTGCTCGACGGTCAGCGCATCGACACCGA
>DATIAB010000244.1:0-6772 GCA_035458265.1 Ornithinibacter sp.
CACTGGTCGTCCGCCTCGACGGCAACAACGTCGAGGAGGGCCGGCGCATCCTCGCCGAGCGCAACCACCCCCGCGTCATCATCGAGGCCACGATGGACGGCGCCGCGCGCCGTGCCGCCGAGCTGGCCTCCCAGAACTGACCTCCACGAGCGCGAAGAGAGACTGAGACAACCATGGCCATCTTCCTCACCGCAGACTCCAAGGTCATCGTCCAGGGCATGACCGGGTCCGAGGGCATGAAGCACACGCAGCGGATGCTGCGCTCCGGCACCGACATCGTCGGTGGCGTCAACCCCCGCAAGGCCGGCACGACGGTCGAGTTCGAGGGCGGCACCACCGTGCCCGTCTTCGGCAGTGTCGCCGAGGCGATGGCCGAGACGGGCGCCGACGTGAGCGTCATCTTCGTCCCGGCCGCGTTCACCAAGGCCGCGGCCACCGAGGCGATCGATGCCGGCATCCCGCTGGCCGTCGTGATCACCGAGGGTGTCGCGGTCAAGGACACCGCCGAGTTCTACAACTACGCCAAGGACAAGGGCACCACGCGCATCGTCGGCCCCAACTGCCCCGGCCTGATCAGCCCCGGGGCCTCCAACGCCGGCATCATCCCGGCCGACATCTCCGGCCCGGGTCGCATCGGTCTGGTGTCGAAGTCAGGGACCCTGACCTACCAGATGATGTACGAGCTGCGGGACTTCGGGTTCTCCACCGGCGTCGGCATCGGCGGCGACCCGATCATCGGCACCACCCACATCGACTGCCTCGAGGCGTTCCAGAACGACCCGGACACCGACGCGATCGTGATGATCGGCGAGATCGGGGGCGACGCCGAGGAGCGGGCCGCGGCGTACATCAAGGACCACGTCACCAAGCCCGTGGTCGGCTACGTCGCGGGGTTCACCGCTCCCGAGGGCAAGACGATGGGCCACGCCGGCGCGATCGTGTCCGGGTCCTCGGGCACGGCCCAGGCCAAGAAGGAGGCCCTCGAGGCCGCTGGGGTCAAGGTCGGCAAGACGCCGTCCGAGGCCGCCCAGCTGATGCGCGAGATCATGCAGGGCCTCTCCGCCTGACCGACCCACACGTCGGGAGCAGTTGACGTGGGTCACGGCGTTGCTCGGCCACCATCGGGCTCTCTTCGCGCACACTGGTGCCGATGTCTGTCGTCGACCGCCTCCGTTCCGTCCTCCCCGGCTCCGCCGAACCCGGGGAGGACGATGAGGGCGTCGACGGCGCCGAGCTTGACCCGAGGGTTGCCTGGCTGAGGGCCGCCGTCATCGGGCTGGTCACGGGCGTGGCGTCGATGCTCGTCGTGGTGGTGCCCGTGGTGCTGACCTGG
This sequence comes from Ornithinibacter sp., assembly GCA_035458265.1. Classification (GTDB taxonomy): domain Bacteria; phylum Actinomycetota; class Actinomycetes; order Actinomycetales; family Dermatophilaceae; genus Fodinibacter. The sequence continues at coordinate 1,334 of DATIAB010000244.1, forward strand.
CTGGTGGAGCCGATCGCCGGCGGCTCCGTCCGGCAGGCCGCGGGAACGGGCGCCGCGCTCTGGCTGCTCGGCTCGGGGGCCCACCTGTCCATGGGGCCGTTGGCGGTCTCGCTCGTCCCGCTCCTCGGTCTGGCGCTGCTCGTCCTCGTGGCCCGGCGCGGCGCGCGCGAGGTGCTCACGGATGTCACGACCGAGGGCGAGCACTGGCGGGGACTGCTGCCAGTCCCGCTCAGCACGGCCCTGGCCGCCTGGTTCGGCGGGTATGCCGTGGCCGTGGCCGTCGCGGTCGGGCTCACCACCGTCGGCCCCTTCCGGGTCACCCCGGCCTCCCTCGTCGTCCCCCTGGTCCTCGTGCCGCTCACCGCGGTCGTCCTCGCGGTGCGCCCCCTCGTCCTCGACGAGCCCGACGTCCTCGGCCCCCGGCTGCACCTGTCCCGCGTGCCGGACCCCGTCCGCAGGGGAGTGCGACCCGGCCTCGCGGGCGTGGGTGCCCTGTTGGCCGTCGGTGCGTTCGTCGTCCTCGCGGCGCTCGCCCTGTCCTGGGGTGAGGTGTCCACGATCTCCGGCGAGGTCGGCGCCGCCGGCCTCGGTGGCATGGTGCTGGCGCTCGCACAGCTGGCCTACCTGCCCAACGTGGCACTCTGGGCGCTCTCGTTCCTTGCCGGCCCGGGCTTCCAGGTGGTCGAGGGGGGCTCGATCACCTGGTCCGGGGCCGAGGGTGGGCTCCTGCCGATGGTTCCCGTGCTCGCGGCCCTGCCGCAGCCCGGTGCCTTCCCCTGGTTCGTGTCGCTCAGCGTGCTCGCCGTGGTCGGCACCGGTGCCTTCATCGGTCGACGCGCGCTGCGCGAGGTCGCCCGGTTGTCCCGGGTGCGCACCAAGGCTGCGGTGGCCCTGTCCGCCTGCGCCACCGCGGCGCTCGTCGTCGTGGGTCTCGACGTGCTCGCCGGTGGCTCGGTGGGCCAGTTCCGCCTCTCCTCCGTGGGCGCCCCGGAGCTGACCCTGTTTCTCGCCCTGCTCGTCGAGCTGTCCGTCGGGGCCGTGTTGGCGGTGCTTCGGGACGCCTGGACCCTCCGGCGATGAGCGAGCCACTGCGCCTCGTCGTCCTCGTCTCCGGCGCGGGAAGCAACCTCCAGGCGCTCATCGACGCCGCTGCGCCGGATGATGCGCCCTATCGCGTGGTGTCGGTCGGCGCCGACCGCGACGGCACGCTGGGCATCGAGCGGGCGGTGCGGGCCGGCATCCCGACGTTCGTCTGCCGGGTGCCCGACTACCTCACGCGCGCGGACTGGGACCTCGATCTCGAGCGTCTGGTCTCGGATGCCGGTCCCGACCTCGTCGTCTCGGCCGGCTTCATGAAGGTGCTGGGTCCGGCCCTGCTGGCCCGGCACCGGGTGATCAACACCCATCCCGCGCTGCTGCCGAGCTTCCCGGGGGCCCACGGCGTGCGTGACGCGATGGCCCATGGCGTGCGGGTCACGGGATGCACGTGCCACTGGGTCGACGCCGGCGTCGACACCGGCCCGATCATCGACCAGCGCGCCGTGCGCGTCGAGGACGACGACACCGTCGAGTCGCTCCACGGGCGCATCAAGGTGCTCGAGCGGGAGATGCTCGTCGACGTCGTGCGGTCCCTGGCCCGCAACCGCTCGTGGCAGCACGCCTGAGCCGACCCGCGGTCAGGACGCGAGGGAACGCAGCCTGGCCGCGATGGCCTCGGGGCGGGCATCGTTGACCCAACCGCCGACGCCGCTCTCGGAGCCGGCGAGGAACTTCAGGGTCCCCGGCGCTCGCAGCACGGAGACCACCTGCAGGTGCAGGCGCGAGACCTCCCGCCCCTGCCGCACCGGCGCCTGGTGCCACGCGGCGATGTAGGGCAGCGCCACGGGCCCGCCGTCCTCGGTGCGGTGGTAGCGGTCGAGGCGGGCGAGCAGCTCCAGGTAGACCCGGGCCAGGTCGTCACGCTCGGCGTCGTCGAGGGCGACGAGATCGGGGACGTCCCGGTGCGGAGCCAGGTGCACCTCCACCGGCCATCGGGCCGCGTAGGGGACGTAGGCCGTCCAGTGGGTTCCCGTCAGCACGATCCGGGCCCCGTCGGCCTGCTCGGTGTGCAGGAGGTCGGCGCCGAGCAGACGCCCCGTTCGCGCATGGTGTTCCCGGGCCTGGAGCAGGATCTCGCGCGTGCGCGACGGCAGGTAGGGGTAGGCGTAGATCTGTCCGTGTGGGTGGTGCAGCGTGACACCGATCTCGGGGCCGCGGTTCTCGAAGCAGAAGACGTGCTCGACCTCGGGGATCTCCGAGAGACGGGCCGTGCGGTCGGCCCAGGCGTCGACGACGGTGCGCACCCGTCGTGGCGACAACGCGCGGAAGCTGGCGTCGTGCTCGCTCGTGAAGCACACGACCTCGGTGCGACCGAGCGCCGGCCGGTGCTCGAAGGGCGGCTCGCCCGGGGCGTCGTCGAAGGCCACCGGGGCGTAGGACGGGAAGCGGTTCTCGATGACGACGACGTCGTAGTCGGCGTCCGGGATCTCGGTCGCGATGCTGCCGCGTCCGGTGGGGCACAGCGGGCACTCGTCGCGAGGTGGCAGCAGGGTGCGGTTCATCCGGTGCCCGGCGACCGCGACCCAGTCACCGACGAGGGCGTCGAACCGCAGGTGACCGGCCGCTGCGCGCTCGGGAAGGGCCCGTGAGTCGTCGGTGGTCCGCGGTGGTGCGTCAGGGGTGTCGTCGAAGTAGATGATCTCGCGTCCGTCGGCCAGGTGCCGCACCGTGCGCCGAAGCGTCGCTGCTTCGGTCACCCCTGGCCACCTCCCGCCGGGCGCCCGGCTGCGCGGGGGCTGCCCGACTGCGTGCCGGGGACGTCGGCCAGCACGAGGTGGTCCACGCTCTCCTCGAGGATGCTGCGAGCCCGGGGCGCGACGCCCGCGTCGGTGATGAGGGTGTCGACCTCGTCGAGCGCCATGAAGGTGGACAGCCCCACGATCCCCACCTTCGTGTGGTCGGCCAGCACGCACACCGATCGGCTCGCCCGCACGAGAGCCCGGTTGGTCTCGGCCTCGACGAGGTTCGGCGTGGTCAGCCCGGCGTGGCGGTCGATGCCGTGGGCCCCGAGGAAGAGGCGGTCCACGTGCAGGCCCTTCAGTGCCGCCACGGCGACCGGCCCGACGAGTGCGTCGGACGGGGTCCGCACCCCACCGGTCAGGACGACGACGTGGTTGCCGCCGCCCTCGTGCAGCAGCTGGGCCACGGGCACCGAGTTGGTGACGACGGTCAGGTGGGGCACGTTGCGGATCGCCCGGGCGAACTCGTAGGTCGTCGTGCCGGCGGAGATCCCGATGGTGGCACCCGGCTCCACGAGGGCCGCCGCGGCGAGGGCGATGGCGTGTTTCTCGGCGGTCATGAGCGAGGACTTCGCGCTGAACCCGGGCTCGTCCGCCGCACGGGGCAGCAGGGCGATGGCTCCACCGTGCACGCGCTCGAGCAGGCCCTCCGCGTCCAGGCGCTCGATGTCGCGTCGAACCGTCATGTCGGAGACGCCGAGCTGGTCGACGAGCTCGGAGACGCGCGCGGCCCCGGCCTCCTCGACGAGGCTCAGGATGGCGGCCCGGCGCTGGCTGGCGAGCACGCTCACCCCTCCCGGACCACGGCCGCGGTGCGCGGGGACAGGTGGAGCACGGGGCCCACGTCGGTGGCGGAGACCAGGTCGCGTCCGGATGCCGTGACCCGGCACTCGTCATCGGTGTGGTTCAGCACGAACAGCCAGCTCCCGGTGTCGGATCGGCGTCGCACGACCTCGACCCCCCGTGGTGCGCCTGCCACCGGCTCGACGCCCGACTCGCGCAGGACCGTGTCGAGGAGGGTGCCGAGGGCGTCATCGTCCGGCAGGGTGCCCAGGTACCAGGCGACGCCGGTGTCGACCGAGCGGCGCGTCACGGCGGGGCGCCCGGCCAGCGGCCCCGCGGCATATGTCGTGACGACGTGGGCGTCGACGACCCTGGCGTCCTCGCTCCACTGCGAGCCGCTGCCTCCGTCGGACAGGGCGAGCGACTCCTGAGGGAGAAGCGGGAAGAACTCCTCCACCCGGACGCCGAGCAGGTCGCGGAAGGCGCCGGGGTAGCCGCCGAGCCGCACGTGGTCGTTGCCGTCACTGATGCCGGAGAAGTACGTGACGACCACGTGGGCGCCCGCACGTGCCGCGGCGGCGATCGACGCGGCATCCTCGTCGGACACCAGGTACAGCGTCGGCACGACGACGACGCGGTAGCGCGACAGGTCGGCCGAGGGGTGCACGACGTCACACGTCACCCCGCGGTCGCGCAGGAGTCGGTGCACGGTGTGCCCCGCGGTGGCGTAGTCGATCGCGCTGCTCGGCATGCACGGGCCGCCCATGGCCCACAGGGCGTCGTAGTCCCACAGCACGGCCACGTCCGCGTCGACGCCGCTCCCGACGACCTCGCCGAGCCGCTCGGCGATCGCCCCGAGCTCGCAGACCTCACGGAAGCGGTCGCTGTCCTCACCGGCGTGGGGAACGAGCGCGGAGTGGAACTTCTCCGAACCCGAGCGGGACTGCCGCCACTGGAAGAAGCCCAGGGTGTCGGCGCCGCGCGCCACGTGGGTGAGCGAGTCCAGGATCGTCCCGCTGGGCACCTTGGCCGGGTTGACCGGCTGCCAGTTGACCGCGCTCGTCGAGTGCTCCATGAGCATCCACGGCCGCCCCCCGGCCAGGCCGCGGGTGAGGTCGCCGTGGAAGGACAGCTCGGCGCGCGGGTGCGGGAGGCTGTCGACGACGTAGTGGTCGGTGCTCACGACGTCCTGGTGGGGGGCCCAGTCGTGGTAGTCGAGCAGCCGGAACTGGCTCATCGTCATGAAGTTCGTCGTGATCGGCACGGCGGGGGAGTGCCGACGGATCACCTCGTACTCGTCGCGGTAGAAGGCGAGCAGGGTGTCGGAGCCGAAGCGGTGGTAGTCGAGCACGTGCGTCGGGTTGGCGAAGGTCGTCGTGCGGCGTGGAGGGAGGATGTCGTCCCACGAGGTGTAGCGCTGGCTCCAGAAGGCCGTGCCCCAGGCGTGGTTGAGGGCATCGAGGCCGCTGTATCGCTGCTCCAGCCAGCGGCGGAAGGCACCCGCGCAGGTGTCGCAGTAACACGGCAGGTTGTGGCAGGCGTACTCGTTCGAGACGTGCCACATCGCCAGGGCCGGGTGGTCGTGGTAGCGGGTGGCGAGACGGTCGGTGAGAGCCAGGGCGAGCTCGCGGTAGAGCGGTGACGAGGGGCACCACGACTGGCGGCTCCCGGGCCACAGGGTGTGGCCGTCGTGGTCGACGGGCAGGATCTGCGGGTAGGCCGAGGTGAGCCAGGGCGGCGGGGTCGCCGTCGCGGTCGCGAGGTCGACGGCGATGCCGTGCTCGCCCAGCAGGTCCATGATCTCGTCGAGCCACTCGAA
>DATIAB010000245.1:0-10528 GCA_035458265.1 Ornithinibacter sp.
CTCGACGAGCATGCGCTCGAACATCGGCGCCTGCGCGATGAACGTGGCGTGCTCCTCGTCGCTGCAGAAGCCCATGACCCGCTCGACACCGGCGCGGTTGTACCAGGAGCGGTCGAACATCACGATCTCGCCGGAGGTCGGGAGGTGGTTCACGTACCGCTGGAAGTACCACTGGCCGGCCTCGGTCGAGGTCGGCTTGGTCAGGGCCACGACCCGCGCCGCCCGGGGGTTCAGGTGCTCGGTGAACCGTTTGATCGTGCCGCCCTTGCCGGCCGCGTCACGCCCCTCGAAGATGATGACGTGCTTGGCGCCGCTGTCCATCGTCCAGTACTGGAACTTCAGCAGCTCGATCTGCAGAAGGTACTTCTCGACCTCGTAGCTGTTGCGCGACATCAGCTCGGGGTAGGGGTACTCCTCGCGCCAGGTCTCGACGGCGCTCCCGTCCGGCGAGATGAGGATGGGGTCGTCGCCGTGGTCGTCACGCACCGTGTACCCCTCGATGCGGAGCTTGTCGATGTAGGCGCGCAGGGCCATCTTCTGGGGCATGGGCCCATTCCACCGGTTGGGCGCCCGTCGCGCCAGTGAACGTCCACACCACATCGGATGCCGGGTGGCGACGGCGCCGCTCGGAGCGCCGCCTATGGCGTGCCCCGTTCCAGGCCGAGGGTCGCCACGAGGTCCTCGTGCAGCTGGATCCACACCGTGTGGCACGACTCGATGCCGGGCGCGTCCACCCAGGCGAGCTGCCCGGCATCCGCGCGCTCGAGGGCGGTGGCGTACCGCGTGTCGTACCCGGCGAACCGGTCGAGGGCCGCGGCGAGGGTGGTGCACACGGCCTCCAGGCGCCGGCCGTGACCGGCGAGCTCGTCGAGCACCCGGCTGTCCCACTCCGGGTCGTCATGGGTGTTCGCCGCGAGGGGGTCCCCCGGCAGCGGGCGCAGCTGCCACCGGGTCACCGTGGCGAGGAAGCGCTCGTTCTGGCGCAGGAAGGTGCGGTGGGCGGCATCCACGGCCTCGCGCGCACCGGTGCGGTCGAGCTCGTCGGCCAGGCGCCGCTCCCCCTCGACGCGCCCGGTCTCGGTGAGGGCCCACCCGGCGAGGTCGGCGAAGGCGACGCGCTGCACCCAGCCCCGAGCCTGGTCGTCCAGCAGCTGCTCGTGGACGACGTCCGCACTCAACCCGCTGCGCCGGGCGACGGATGCGGGGTCGGCCATCCCCATGACGCGCACCGCGTGCAGCACCAGAAGGTCCGTGGGCGACGAGCTGATGACGGGCACCACCGTTGTCAGGCGGTTTCGGCGGTGCGCTTGAGCGTGGCCAGGCCCTTCTCGAAGTCGGGGCCGATGAGGGAGTCCATCGACTTCACGAGCGAGAAGACCCTCATGAACCCGCTCAGCTCACCGTGCATCCGCCACTCGACGTCCGTCACGTCCTCATCTTGTGGCGTCATGACCAGCTCGATGCGGTTGTTCGCGGCAAACGGCTTCTCGAAGCGAAGGTCGATGTCCACCTGCTGCGCCGTGTCGCCGGTGACCGTCATCGACCCCTTCCCGGCCTTGCGGTTGCCCTCCCACGCGTAGCCGGCGCCGACTCCGGCCTCCGGGCCGGAGAACGTCCGGCGCATGGCGGGGTCCACGTCCTCCCAGGGCGACCACTTCGGCCATTCGTGGAAGTCGTGGACGAGGGCGCGCACGCGTTCGCCCGGGGCGTTGACGGTGGTGCGGCGCACGACGGTGTAGGGCTTGCTCATCCCCTCAGTGTGCCGCCAACCCGCGCCGGCCGCACGGCATCCGCCGAGCCGCCTGCGTCGCCGCCGGTGTCTGACAGGACACCCACCGGAACGCTGGCCGGATGAGGGGATCGGGAGCAGAATCGAGATGGGTGCCGTGGTCGTCGCCACCGCCCCGGCACCCTCACGGCACGGTGACGACTCACGTGAGGAGCAGCCATGAGAGCCAAGCCCGGAGACCGGATCATCCTGGCCGGCGAACTGGTCGATCAGCCGACGCGAGCCGGCGAGGTGATGGAGTCACGAGGCACGGACGGGGGACCGCCCTACGTCGTACGGTGGGACGACGGGCACACGAGCACGTTGTTCCCCGGCCCCGGAGCGGTGCTCAAGGTCTCCGAGAGCGAAGGCGCGCACCACACCGACCTCGTGGCCAGGCCCGAGCTCGGGACACTGCGGGAGTGGAGCGTTCGGGTGACCATCTTCGAGAAGGGCGATGACACGACCGCGACGGTCGCGCTGCTCGCCGACTCGCCCGAGGCACTCACCGCCCGGGGCACGAGCCATCGCAGCGGTAAGGACCCCGAGGTGACCCACATCGGCGACGAGATCGCCGTGGCCCGGGCCCTGCACCGCCTCGCCGACCACCTGATCGCTGCGGCGGAGCACGACATCGAGGGGGCGACGGGCGAGGCCGACGTCATCGTGAGTGCCCGCTGAACGCTTCCGCTACGGCTCGGGCAGGCTGTCGAGCCAGCCCAGGACAGGCTCGGCGGTGACCTCGGCGGAGTAGATGCTGCCGTGGTCCTCACCGGGGAGGACGCTCACGGTCGTGTCGTGACCACCGGCTCGCAGGGCGCTGCCGAACTCGGTGCTGAACGCCGGGGGCACGACGTCGTCGGCGTCCCCGTGGAGCAGCAGGAAGGGGACCTCCGGCCGCAGCCCGGCCCGCAGCACCGGGTTGGCCTGGTCCCACTGCGCACGGTCCGCGTCGCCAGCGAACAGGGCCGCGGCGGCATCCGCGAAGTCCCGGATGTCGTACGGCCCGGCCAGCCCCACGACGGCGTCCGGCGTGACGGCCGGGTCCTCGCACTGCGGGTCGTCGTCCTCGGGCGCGAGGGCGGCAAGAGCGGACAGGTGCGCACCCGAGGAGTGCCCTAGCAGGACGAGCCGCTCGGGCTCCAGCCCTTCGGCCCGCGCCGTCGCGACGGCATCGGCGAGGGCGCACAGCACGTCCTGGACGGGGACCGGGTGCACGACGCCGTCGTCGGCCGCCCGGATCACGACGGGCATCGCGAAGACACCACGCTCGGCCAGGGACTGGGCGAGCGGCGCCAGGCCGGTGGGGTCCGCGGAGCGCCAGCCTCCCCCCGGCACCAGCACGACGACGGGCGCGGAGGTGACACCTGTGGGGATGTGCGGGAATGCCGCCAGACCCGGGAGGTAGTCGTGGGATGCCGTGCCGTCACCGTTCGGACCCGGCTCGGGTTCACCGCCACCCGTCGAACAGGCACCGACGAGGATCAGCCCACCGACCGAGGCGGCTGCCAGGGCGCCGCGCATCACGCGACCTGCGCGGTGGCCGGCCGACGTCATCGCGCGATCCGGGTGCCCGGCGATGGGCGGCTGTCGGCCCAGCGGCCCGGGCGGTCGAGCACGGACGACAGCTCGAGCATCGCGGCGCCGGTCGCACCCGACGCGGCGTCGGCCGGTGCGGCGACGATCGTCGGTGTCACCCACCGCGCGGACAGCACCCTCGCCCGCAGCTGTCGTTCCAGGTCGGGGCGCAGGAGGTCGGCGACCTGACCGAGGTGGCCGCCGAACACGACGGCCGGGATGTCGAGCACGTTGACCACGCCGGCCAGGGCGATGCCGAGGGCCCGGGCGGCGCGCGCCACCGCCTGACGGGCCCGTTCGTCACCCCTTTCGGCGCGGTCGGCGAGCTCCGCGGGCGCGGCGGTGTGCGGGAGCCCGGCGGCGTCGAGGATGGCGTGCTTGCCGGCGTAGCGCTCGAGGCAGCCGGTCGACCCGCACGGGCACGACGGCCCGTCGGGATCGACACTCACGTGGCCGATCTCCCCCGCCCATCCGTGCCGCCCGGTCCAGATCCGGCCGTCGACGACGATCGCGCCACCGACACCGATCTCGCCGGAGAGGTAGATGAAGTCGGACAGCGTGCCGGGACGGCCCGGGGCCACCTCCGCGACCGTTCGCGACGCGAGGTCCGCCTCGTTGCCGACGCTCAGGCGGTGACCCAGGGTCGACCCCCGGCCGAGGACGTCGCCGGGCCGGACGTCGGACCAGCCCAGGTTGGGCGCGATCAGCAGGGTCCCCGTTCCCGACGACACGATGCCCGGCAGCGCCAGGCCGGCTCCGACGAGGTGGGACGTGGCCGGCATCCGGTCGAGGACGTCGGCGGCCAGCACGGCCAGGCGGGCCAGGGTGGGTTCCGGCTCGGAGCCGACGAAGTCGCCGACCTCGACCCGTTCGGCGACCACGCGGCCTCGAAGGTCCACGACCCGCGCGGCGAGGAACCCGGCGTTGACCTGAAGACCCAACGCGGTGAGCTTCTCGCCGGCGACGAGCGGTGTCGCCGGGCGACCCGGGCCCGTGGTTCCTGCCGGCTCCAGCTCGTCGAGCACTCCCAGGGCCACGAGGTCGTCGACCAGCCGGGAGGCCGTCGAGCGGGTCATCGAGGTGCGCGCCGCCACCCCGGCACGGGAGATCGGCTCGGGAGAGGCGCACACCGTGCGCGCGACGAGGGCGAGGTTGCTCGCGCGAAGGGAGGACTGCCGGGCACCCGACGTCGCCTCGACGGCGCGGCGGTGGTCATTCGGCGGCACCGCTTGACCGTACCTCATGGAGGTAATATGTTTCATGAAACAACAAACATCTCAGGAGGACCCACGATGCACCGCCAGCCCACCCCGGAAGACAAGTTCTCGTTCGGCCTGTGGACCGTCGGCTGGGTCGGTGTCGACCCGTTCGGATCGGCCAGCCGCCCCACCCTCGACCCGTGGGAGTACAGCGACAAGCTCGCCGAGATCGGTGCGTGGGGCGTCACCTTCCACGACAACGACGTCTTTCCCTTCGGCGCCGACGAGGCGACCAAGCGCGGCATCCTCACGCGTTTCAAGGAGGCGACCGACGCGTCGGGTCTGGTCATCGAGATGGTCACGACGAACACCTTCAGCCACCCGGTCTTCAAGGACGGCGGGCTGACCTCCAACGACCGCGGCGTGCGCCGGTTCGGGCTGCGCAAGATCCTCTCCGCGGTCGACCTCGCCGCCGAGCTCGGGGCGACCACCTTCGTCATGTGGGGTGGGCGTGAGGGCAGCGAGTACGACGGCTCCAAGGACGTGCACTCCGCGATGGACCGCTACAAGGAGGGCCTGGACACCGTCGCCGCACACATCAAGGCCCAGGGGTACGACCTGCGCATCGCCCTGGAGCCCAAGCCGAACGAGCCCCGCGGCGACATCTTCCTGCCCACGGCCGGCCACGCGCTGGCCCTGATCGCCGAGCTCGAGCACGGCGACATCGTCGGTTTGAACCCCGAGACCGGGCACGAGCAGATGGCCGGCCTGAACTACACCCACGGCATCGGCCAGGCCCTGTGGTCCGACAAGCTCTTCCACATCGACCTCAACGGCCAGCGCGGCCTGAAGTACGACCAGGACCTCGTCTTCGGCCACGGAGACCTCACCTCGGCCTTCTTCACCGTCGACCTGCTCGAGAACGGCTTCCCGAACCACCCCGACGGCCCACGCTACGACGGCCCCCGCCACTTCGACTACAAGCCCTCGCGCACCGAGTACATGGACGGCGTGTGGGAGTCAGCCAGGGCCTGCATGTCGACCTACCTCATGCTCGCCGACAAGGCCCGCGCGTTCCGCGCCGACCCCCGCGTGCAGGAAGCCATGACGTATGCCGGGGTGCCCGAGCTCGCGGAGCCCACCCTGGACGCCGGTGAGAGCATCGCCGACTTCCTCGCCACCGACGACGGCTTCGACCCCGACAAGGCAGCCGAGCGCGACTACGGCTTCGTGGCCCTGCAGCACCTCGCGTTGGAGCACCTCATCGGCTGAGCGCCTGATCGGCCGAGTGCCTGCCCCGCCCGGGGGGTGTCGGCTAGCGTGGGCGGATCGAGGTGCGGCCTGCCGCGCGACGGCCCGTGCACCTCCCGGCGGAAGGCTGACGATGGCGTCGAGCAGTGCCGAGGTGACCGCCGCGCTCAGGCTCGGATGGGCGGTCGCCGAGGTGCGAGGGCGAGCGTGGCCCGACGGTCCGCGGCCGGCCAGCACGGTGCCCCTTCTCGACCCTCCCGACGTGCTGCCCCTTCGCTCGCAGCGTCGCCCGGCCGATGCCCGCCGCGAGGCGCTGCGGGGGCTCGTCACCGCAGCCACGGTGCTGGGGGTCGACCGCGACGGCGCCCTCGCCGGCGAGCTGCGCACGGCACTGCCCGCCGAGGAGGGCGGCGACGCGCCCGCCCGGACAGGCGACGACACGGCATCCGAGGATGGCGGTCCGGCCGCGTCCCACCCGCCACCCTGGAGCACCACCGCGGCCTTCTTCCTCGACTGGGACGCCTGGTTCCAGGACGAGCTGGCCCAACGCGACGAGGCACTGGCCAACTCCTACCTGCTGGGTCGAGGACTGGCCGAGTGCTACTGGGGGCTGGGGTCGGAAGCGACGTGGGTCAGGAACGACACGCCGTCGGCGGTGTCCCCGGCGTTCCTTCTCGGCGCCGACCGGCGCCTCGAGCTGAGCCGGATGCTGGGACGCCTGGACCCCGCGACCGTGCACGAGACCTCGCCCGCGGCCATCTCGGGGAGCCTGGAGGCGTGGGGTGCGGTGGTCGAGGACGAGCACTGGCTGAGCGCCCCCGACCTGCGCCCGACGCTCTACGAGCAGGTGCGCCGGTGGTACCAGCTGTTGCTCCTGGGCCAGGACCCCACGACCCTGATCCGGCCGTACGCCAAGCTCACCGGGCTGCGCGGCATCGGACGAGCGGCCCGGCTGTTCTGGCCGCAGCTGGTGCTGTTCGTCACCGCCCTCGGGCTCGCCACGGCCTACTTCACCGCAACCGGGGTCTCGGCCCCCTCATGGTTCTCCTCGCTCCTGGCGACGAGCGGCTTCGGGGTCCTCGTGGCCGCCGGGGTGCTGGCACGCGGGCAGAGCGCCGCGCAGCGCCTGCTCACCAGGCTGCGCCAGGACGCCTACACCGACCTCGTCGCCGTGAGCCTGACCACCGTCCCCGAGCGACCCCCGGCACCGGGAGTCACCGGCAGGGACGGCACGCGCACGGCACGCCGTCGGCTGGAGTCACTCGTGCGCCGCCGCTCGCTCACGACGCCGACCCGACCCCCACCTGACCGCCCGACCCGCTGACCGGCCCCGCGTGGGCGCCACGCCGAACGCCCTGAGACGGGTGCCGCGACGTGGTGCGCAAACGCGCCCGGGCTGACACGCTGGGGCCACATCCCTGCGACGACGGAGGCGTGATGACGGCGGTCCTGCTCGACCTGCTCGACCTGCTCCCGCCCGGGACCACCGTGGATGCCGACGGTGTGGCCCGGGTGGGCGGCTGCCGCCTCGATGACATCGCGGCCGGTGCCGGCACCCCGGCCATCGTCGTCTCCGAGGAGGCCCTGCGCGCACGGGCGAGGGCGTATGCCGACGGGCTGGCGCAGCGCTGGCCGCGCAGCAGGGTGGTGTTCGCGTCGAAGTCGTTCCCCTGCACCGCGGTCCAGCGCGTGATGGTGCAGGAGGGCCTGGGCCTGGACGTCGCGGGCGGGGGCGAGATCATCACCGCCCTCAGGGCCGGCGCCGACCCGGCATCCCTGGTGCTGCACGGCAACGCCAAGCTCGACGAGGAGATCTCGCTCGCGGTGGAGCACGGTCTCGGGCTCGTCGTCGTCGACAACGCCGACGACGTCGACCGGCTCGAGGCGACCATCCCCCGAGGGCGGACGATGGACGTGCTCGTGCGGGTCATCCCCGGCGTGACGGCGCAGACCCACGCGAGCGTGCTCACCGGCCACGACGGCAGCAAGTTCGGCCTCGCGCCCGCCCAGGCGATGCCACTCATCGCCCGCATCGAGGCCTCCCCGGTGCTGCGCATGCGCGGGCTGCACCTGCACGTCGGGTCGCAGATCATGGAGACCGAGCCGTTCGCCCGGGCCGTCGAGGCGGTCGCAGCGGTCTCCGGCCTCGGCGAGTTCCCCGTCTACGACCTCGGGGGCGGGCTCGGCGCGCGGTACACGTGGTCCGACCGGCCGGCGAGCATCCCGGCGTACCTCGACGCCCTCGTCGGTGCCGCGCGCGCCCACCTGCCCGCCGACGCCGAGCTCATCATCGAGCCCGGGCGCAGCATGGTCGCCGAGACCGCATGCACGCTCTACCGGGTGGTCACCGTGAAACGGGGCGTGCGCACCTTCGTGGCCGTGGACGGCGGGATGGGCGACAACCTCGAGGTGGCCCTGTACGACCAGCGGTTCGAGGCCGGCGTGGTCGGGCGCTTCGACGCGGCCGACGAGCCGTGCGACGTCGTGGGTCGCCACTGCGAGAGCGGTGACGTGCTCGTGGCCGGGGTGCCGCTGTCCGACCCGGCCGTCGGCGACCTCCTCGTCGTGCCCGCGACGGGCGCCTACTGCTTCACCATGTCCAACAACTACAACGGCAACCGGCGGATCCCCGTCGTGTTCGCCTCAGCCGGCGCCTGGCGCGTCGTCGTGCGCCGCGAGACGTGGGACGACCTGCTGCGGCGCGACGTCGACTGACGAGCGGCACGAACCCCTGAGGAACAGGAGCAGCACATGGACCACATCAGCCTGATCGGGGCGCCGACCGACGTCGGCGCCAGCGTGCTCGGATGCCGCATGGGTCCGGCCGCGCTGCGGCTCGCCGGGCTGCAGGCCTCGCTCGAGCGGTTCGGCTCGGAGGTGCGCGACTGCGGTGACGTGAGCGGGCCGGACAACCCCATGGCCCCGCCCGTCGACGGGTACCGCCACCTGGCAGAGGTGTCTGCGTGGAACCACGCCGTCTTCGACGCGGTCTACGCCGAGCTCGGCGAGGGCCGGCTGCCGGTGATGCTTGGTGGGGACCACTGCCTGGCGATCGGGTCGATCTCGGCGGCAGCGCGACACTGCCGCGAAACCGGCAAGACGCTGCGGGTGCTGTGGTTCGACGCCCACGCCGACTACAACACCTCCTCGATCACTCCCTCCGGGAACATGCACGGGATGCCGGTCGCGGTTCTCACCGGCAACGGTCCCGACATGCTGTTGGGCCTGTCCGGCGCCGTGCCGGCGGTGGATCCCGCGAACGTCAAGGAGATCGGGCTGCGTGACGTCGACCTCGGCGAGAAGCACCTGCTCCACGAGCACCGGGTCGAGGTGTTCGACATGCGCTACCTCGACGAGATCGGGGTGCGTCACGCCATGGAGATGGCCCTCGAGGGAGTCGACGAGAACACCCACCTGCACGTCAGCCTCGACCTCGACTTCCTCGACGACTCGATCGCCCCGGGCGTCGGCACCCCGGTTCGCGGCGGGCCGACCTACCGCGAGGCCCACCTGTGCATGGAGATGATCGCCGACACCGGCCGCCTGGGCAGCCTGGACATCGTCGAGCTCAACCCGGCGCTCGACGTGCGCAGCCAGACGTCCGAGCTCGCGGTCGACCTCGTGGAGAGCCTGTTCGGCAAGAGCATCCTGCTGCGGGTCCACCGCCGCTGACCACGGGCGCGCAGGCGCGCTGCCGTGGGACAGTGGGCTGCATGTCCTTGCGCCGAGTAGACCGAGCCGTCGCGGACTACGTGGAGCTGCGCGAGCAGCTGATGGTCGCGACCGACGAGTTCGTCGAGCTCGTCACGGGCATCATCGACGACGCCGGGATCAACTACCTCACCGTCACGGGGCGCACCAAGTCGGTCGGCTCGTTCGCGGCCAAGGCACGCGGCATCCTCGCGACGGATGCCGCGGCCGACCCCCTGCTGAAGGTCACCGACCAGGTCGGCGTGCGGGTGATCACCTACGTGCAGCGTGACATCGATGCCGTGGCCGAGCTGCTGGCCGAGCAGTTCACCGTGCTGGACGACCGGGACCTCGGCGAGGAGACCGCGGCCGCAGGCCGCTTCGGCTACGCGAGCCGGCACCTGCTCGTGTCCCGCGCCGGTGGGGACGTCGGGGGTGCGGTGGCGGGCGACCCCACGGCATACGCGCCGTTGACCTGTGCCTCGATCCAGCTGCGGACGGTGCTGCAGCACGCGTGGGCCGAGTTCGAGCACGACATCCGCTACAAGGGGACGGTTCCTCCGGAGCAGGTGCCCGACCTCGACCGGCGCTTCACGCTGGCGGCCGGGCTCATCGAGCTCGCCGACCGCGAGTTCGGGGCGATCCGCGACCGCCTGCAGGCCGGGCTGGGTGACAGCAGTGTCGGCGCCGCCGACGCCCTCGACCCGCGGATCAGCGCCCAGGAGCTCGCGACGTTCCTCGCGGGGCGCTACTCGAGCGCCGGCTGGTCGCGCACGGACCACTACGAGTGGATCTCCGGGTTGCTCCTCGAGCTCGGGATCGCCTCGCTCGACGAGCTGAGCGCCACGCTTCGCGACGTCGACAGCGCGGCGGTCACGGCGGCCATGGGCTACCGGTACCCCCCGGGGGCGGTGCGACGGCTCGACGACGACCTGCTCTCACGGTTCGGCGACACCTACGTCGCCCTGCACGGCAACGCCCATCGCCGGGAGGCGCTGGAGACCCGCCGCGCCCACCTGCCGCCCTGACCCCCCGGGGGGGG
>DATIAB010000246.1:0-10370 GCA_035458265.1 Ornithinibacter sp.
CTCATGCACCGGCTCACCAAGTCGGGGCTCATCCGGGGCTCGATCCTCCTGCCGTTCCTCATCGCGAACGTCGTCGTGGCGCTGCTGTGGTTCTGGATGCTCGACTTCCAGATCGGCATCATCAACACGATGATCGAGGCGGTCGGGCTCGACAAGATCGCCTTCTTCGGCAACGAGAACTGGGCCATCCCGACGATCGCCTTCGTCAACGTGTGGAAGCACATGGGCTACACCGCGCTGTTGATCTTCGCGGGGTTGCAGACGATCCCGGCGAGCGTGTACGAGGCGGCCGCCGTCGACGGCGCCAACGAGTGGAAGACCTTCTGGCGCATCACCCTGCCGCTGCTCCGTCCGGTGCTCGTGCTCGTGCTCATCATCACCGTGACCGGCTCGTTCCAGGTCTTCGACACCGTCGCGATCACGACCGGGGGTGGACCGGGCAACGCCTCGCGGGTCATCCAGATGTACATCTACGAACGTGCCTTCGAGCGCAGCGACTTCGGTTATGCCGCAGCGCTTTCCGCCATCCTCTTCGTCATCCTCGGACTCGTCGCCTACCTGCAGAACAAGTTCCTGCGCGGTGGCGAGTCGGACCTCGCGTGAAGGGCCAGACCATGTCGATCACACAGGACACACCCATCTCCACCGGGCGGGGCTCCACCAAGGCCCCCAAGGCCCCCAAGGCCCCGTCGCGGTTCAACCCCGGACGGATCGCCGCCTGGGCCGTGCTCTGGTTCTTCATCATCCTCACGATCATCCCGTTCTACTGGATGCTGCGGACCGGCCTGTCCAACAACAAGGCCCTCGCCGCCAACTCCAGCTCGTGGCTGCCCGCCGACTTCACCCTCGGCGCGTTCAAGCGGGTGCTCGGGCTCGCGACGATCGAGGAGGCCCAGGCCGAGGGTGGGTCGGGAGCCTCGATCAACTTCTGGCTCTACCTGCGCAACTCGGTCATCGTCGCGACCGCCATCACCGTGGGCCAGGTGGTCTTCAGCGCGATGGCGGCCTACGCGTTCGCCCGCCTGCGCTGGCCCGGCCGCGACAAGGTGTTCGCCCTGTTCCTCACCGCCCTGCTCGTCCCCCCGATCTTCACCGCCCTGCCCAACTTCCTCACCATCAAGTCGCTGGGAATGCTCAACACCCTGCCGGGCATCGTCCTGCCGTTCTTCTTCATGACCCCGTTCGCCGTGTACTTCCTGCGGCAGTTCTTCCTCGGCATCCCCCGGGAGATCGACGAGGCGGCCATGATCGACGGCGCCGGGCACCTGCGGATCTTCTTCCGCATCATCCTCCCGATGTCGATGCCCCCGGTCATCACGCTGGCGATCCTGCAGTTCATCGCGGCGTGGAACGAGTACTTCTGGCCACTGCTCGTCGGCCAGACCGAGGAATCCCGAGTCCTCACCGTCGCCCTCGGAGTCTTCCGGGCGCAGACGCCCCAAGGGTCGCCCGACTGGGCCGGCCTCATGGCCGCCGCCCTGATCGCGGCCGTCCCCGTCATGGTCCTCTACGCCATCTTCGGCCGGCGGATCGTCAACTCCATCGGCTTCACCGGCATCAAGTGATGCCGGCACCTCGCACGACCCGACGGGCCGCCCGGTCCGACCACGAAAGGAATGTCATGAATCGCAGGATCACCCGTGTGCTCGCCGTGGCGGCCGCACTCCCGCTCCTCACCCTGGCCGCGTGCGGCGGCGGCGAGGAGGAGGGCAGTGGCAGCGCTGGCGGCCAGATCGACTACTGGCTCTGGGACGCCAACCAGCAGCCCGCCTACCAGAAGTGCGCCGACGCCTTCGCCGCCGCCAACCCCGGCACGACGGTGAAGATCACCCAGCGCGGCTGGGACGACTACTGGTCCACCCTCACCACGGGGTTCCAGTCCGACACCGCTCCCGACGTCTTCACCAACCACCTGTCCAAGTACCCGGAGCACGTCGCCAACAAGGTGATCCTGCCGCTCGACGAGGTCGTCGCGGACATCGACGCGACGCAGTACGCCGAGGGCCTGGCCGAGCTGTGGGTGGCCGAGGACGGCAAGCGGTACGGCCTGCCGAAGGACTGGGACACCGTCGCCCTCTTCTACAACAAGAAGATGGCCGCCGACGCCGGCATCACCGAGGAGGCCATGGCCAGCCTCACGTGGAACCCGGAGGACGGTGGCACCTACGAGGACGTCATCGCCAAGCTCACCGTCGACAAGAACGGCAAGCGCGGCGACGAGGCCGGCTTCGACAAGGGCAACGTCGAGGTCTTCGGCCTCGGCCTGCCCGGTGCGGGAGCGGGCAACGGCCAGACGGAGTGGAGCTACTTCACCCAGACCGTCGGGTGGGCCCACACCGACAAGAACCCGTGGGGCACCGCCTACCGCTATGACGACCCGAAGTTCCAGGCCGCCATCACCTGGTGGAAGGGCCTGATCGACAAGGGCTACATGCCTCCCCTGGAGCAGACCGTCGGCGCGAGCATGAACGACAACTTCGGCGCCGGGAAGTCGGCCATCAACGCCAACGGCTCCTGGATGATCGGCTCGTACACCGGCTACGACGGCCTCGAGCTCGGCATCGCCCCGACCCCGGTCGGCCCCGAGGGCAAGCGCGCCAGCATGTTCAACGGGCTCGCCGACTCGATCTTCGCGGGGACCGACAACAAGGAGGCGGCCGGCAAGTGGGTCGGCTTCCTCGGCGGCGAGGAGTGCCAGAAGATAGTCGGCGAGGCCGGCGTCGTCTTCCCGGCCATCCCGTCCGCGGTCGAGGTCGCGCAGGCCGCCTTCAAGGCCAAGAACGTCGACGTCACCCCGTTCACGATCCACGTCGACGAGGGCACGACGTTCCTCTTCCCGATCACGGACCACGCGGCCGACATCAACGCGATCATGCAGCCCGCGATGGATGGCGTGATCTCCGGCAAGGCGGACGCGAGCTCGCTCACCGCCGCCAACGAGCAGGTCAACGCCCTGTTCCAGTGATGACCTCCGGGCCGACGTGAGGGAGGCCCGGACCACCCGCTGGTCGGCGCGGTGACGACCTCGCCGCGCCGACCAGCCCTCCAGCCCCTGCGACACCCACCCCCTTCACAGAAGGTGACGAGACCGCCGTGACCGTCGATGCCCGCCCGACCAGCAGCACCTTCGACCCCCCCGGGGATGCCGGGGAGAGTGTCGTCACGCTCGAGCGCGGCGATGCCGTCGTGGTCGTCCGCCTCACCTCCGCCGAGCTGCCGACGATCGTGCACTGGGGCCCGCGCATGGGCTCGGAGGGCGAGACGGGGGCGCTGCTCGCCGCACTGTCGATGCCCGGCGGCGACAGCGTCGTCAGCACCCAGGAGCGGGTGAACGTCCTGCCACAGCACTCCCTCGGGTGGCTCGGCCGTCCGGGGCTGCTCGGCCACCGCCAGGGGCGCGACTGGAGCGTCAGCTTCGACCGGGTCACCCACTCGGTGCGCACCACCGACACCCCCGGGCGCGAGGGTGGGTGCGTGCGCCTGAGCACCGAGGCCGTGGACGCCGCTGGTGGCCTCGTCGTGGGCACCGAGATCGAGCTGCTCGATCCCGGGGTGGTCCGCGTACGGGCGTCGGTGCGCAACACCGGCCCCGCACCCTTCGAGGTCACCCACCTCGAGCCGGCGCTGCCGGTGCCGCCCACCGCCACCGAGCTGCTCGACTTCACCGGGCGCCACACCCACGAGCGACACCCGCAGCGCCGCCCGTTCGACGTCGGTGCCTGGGTGCGGGAGTCCTGGGGCGGCCGCCCCGGCCACGACGCGGCGACCCTGCTCTGTGCCGGGACCCCGGCATTCGGCTACCGGAGAGGGCAGGTGTGGGGGGCCCACGTCGCGTGGGGTGGCAACCAGGTGCTTTACGCCGAGCGATCCGTCACCGACTGGCGGCTGCTGCGCGGCGGCGAGCGGCTGCTTCCCGGCGAGGTCAGCCTCGCCACCGGCGAGACCTACACCTCGCCGTGGCTCGTCGGCACCTGGGGTGCCGGCCTGGACGAGGCGTCGGGCCGCGTCCACCGCATGCTGCGAGCCCGCCCCCACCACCCGGGCACCCCTCGCCCCGTGCTGCTCAACACGTGGGAGGCGGCCTACTTCGAGCACGACCTCCCCCACCTGCTCGAGCTCGCCGTCAAGGCGGCGAGGATCGGGGTGGAGCGGTTCGTCCTCGACGACGGCTGGTTCGGTGGCCGCCGCGACGACCGCGCCGGCCTGGGCGACTGGGTGGTCTCGCCGGACGTCTGGCCGCAGGGGCTGCACCCCCTCGTGGACCGCGTGCGCGAGCTGGGCATGGAGTTCGGCCTGTGGGTCGAGCCGGAGATGGTCAACCTCGACTCCGACCTCGCCCGCGCGCATCCCGAGTGGCTCTTCCAGACCGCGCACGGGCCCGGCATCCCCTCGCGCCACCAGCACGTGCTCGACCTCGGACACCCCGAGGCGTACGCCCACGTCCTGCACCAGGTCAGCGCGCTCGTGGCGGAGTACGACATCGCCTTCCTCAAGTGGGACCACAACCGCCCGGTCATCGACGGCGGGCACTCACCGGACGGGGGCCCGGGCGTCCACGCGCAGGCGCTGGCCATCGAGCGGCTGTGGGCCGAGCTCAAGGAGCGGCACCCCGGCCTGGAGATCGAGTCCTGCGCCGGAGGGGGTGCCCGGATCGACCTCGCCACCGTCGAGGTCACCGACCGGGTGTGGGTCTCCGACTGCATCGATGCCCACGAGCGTCACCGGATGAACGTCACCACCGGCCTCCTGCTGCCCCCCGAGCTGCTCGGAACACACGTCGGGGCCGGCGCCGACCACACGACGGGGCGTCGCCACAGCCTGGACTTCCGGGCAGGCACCGCGATCTGGGGCCACCTCGGCATCGAGTGGGACCTCACCGCGGCCGACCCCGCCGAGCTCGACCAGCTGGCCCAGTGGGTCGCGTTCCACCGACGGTTCCGCGGCCTGCTGCACGGGGGCACGGTGGTGCACGCCGACGTCACGAACCCGGCGCTCCAGGTCGACGGGGTCGTCGCCGCCGACGGCAGCGAGGCGTTGTACAAGCTCTCGATGCTCGACCTCTCGCTCGTGTGGCCGCCGGGCCGCGTCACCCTGCCCGGCCTGCGTCCCGAGGTCGGATACCGGCTCTCCCTCCCGGCGCCGAACCACCGCTCGGACACCCAGTACGGCACGCCGGTGGCCCCCCCGCCTCCTCCTCGCTGGAGCGAGGAGGGCGTGACCCTCTCGGGCCGGCTGCTCGACACCATCGGGGTGCAGTCGCCGCTGCTCACCGTCGGCGAGCTCGTTGTCATCCACGCTCGCGCCACGACCACGAAGGACCTGCTGTGACCACCTCCCCGCTCGTCGTCGCCCTCTCGACCCACGACGCCTGCCTCGTCGTCGACCTCTCCGACGCCGCCCTCCCGAGCGTCGTGCACTGGGGAGAACCCCTCGCCGGGCTGGATGCCGGTGGGCTCGCCGCGCTGTCGGACACCGGAGCCGGGCCGGGCGGCGCCAACGACATCGACGCCGCGCGCCGGGTCGCGGTGCTGCCCGAGCACTCCCGCGCGTGGACCGGGCGCCCGGGCCTCGAGGGGTCGCGCGACGGCCGGGCGTGGTCGACGCGGTTCGTCGTGCGGGAGGCGACGCTCGACGGCATCCCCCTGACGTCCTCGGTGGTCTCCGGACCCGGCCTCGTCGTCGTGGATGCCGTGGAGGCGCACGCGGGACTGGGACTGCGACTCGAGCTGGGTCTGGACCCGTCCGGCCTGGTGCGCGCCCGGGCGACCGTCACCAACCTCGAGGAGGCCCCGTACACCGTCGACGGGCTCGTGCTCGCGCTGCCCCTTCCTGCCGGGCTCGACGAGCTGCTCGACTTCGGCGGGCGCTGGGGCCGGGAGCGGACGCCACAGCGCCAGCCGCTGCGCACCGGCATCCACCTGCGCGAGAACCGCAAGGGCCGCACCGGCGCCGACAGTGCGTACGTCCTGCACGCCGGCACCCCCGGGTTCGGCTTCGAGGCCGGGCAGGTGCGCTCGGTGCACACGGCCTGGAGCGGCAACCACGTGCACTACGCGGAGAAGGTCTTCAGCGGCGAGCGGCTCATCGGCGGCGGGGAGCTGCTGCTGTCCGGCGAGGTCCGTCTCGCGCGCGACGAGTCGTACACGAGCCCATGGGTGTTCTTCTCCAGCGGCACCGGGCTGGATGCCGTCGCGCGCCGGCACCACGCGCACCTGCGGTCCCGGCCGCGCCCGGTCTCCGCCGAGCGACCGGTGACGCTCAACGTGTGGGAGGCCGTGTACTTCGACCACAGCCTCGAACCGCTCCTCGAGCTCGCCGAGCGGGCGGCGCGCGTGGGGGTGGAACGGTACGTCCTCGACGACGGCTGGTTCGGCGCCCGCCGCGACGACCACGCCGGGCTCGGTGACTGGGTCGTCTCGCCGGACGCGTGGCCCGACGGGCTGCACCCGCTCGTCGACCGGGTCCGCGAGCTGGGGATACAGTTCGGCCTGTGGTTCGAGCCGGAGATGGTCAACCTCGACTCCGACGTGGCTCGCGCGCACCCGGACTGGGTCATGGCGGCCCGCGACGAGCTGCCCGTTCCGGCACGCGACCAGCAGGTGCTCGACCTCACGGTTCCCGGCGCCTACGAGCACGTCAAGGGGCAGATCCTCGCGGTGCTCGGCGAGTACGACATCGGCTACCTCAAGTGGGACCACAACCGCGACCTCGTCGAGGCCGGCAGCCAGCCGGATGCGGGGCGCCCGGCGGTGCACGGTCAGACCCTGGCGGTCTATCGCCTGCTCGACGAGATCCGGGCGGCCCATCCCGACCTCGAGATCGAGTCGTGCTCCTCGGGCGGTGCCCGGGTCGACCTCGGCATCCTCGAGCGGACCGACCGCGTGTGGGTCTCCGATGTCATCGACCCGCTCGAGCGCCAGCACATGCTGCGCTGGACCACCCAGCTCATCCCGCCCGAGTACATGGGGTCGCACATCGCGTCCGGCCACTCGCACTCCACCGGGCGCATGCACCACCTGTCCTTCCGCGCCGGGACGGCGGTCTTCGGCCACCTGGGCCTGGAGTGGGACCTCACGACCGTGGACGACGCCACGCTGGACGAGATCGCCGAGTGGACCGCGTTCTACCGCGCCCGCAGGCACCTGCTGCTCGGCGGGGACCTCGTGCGGGTGGACACCGGCGACGAGAACGTCTTCGTGCACGGCGTGCTCGCGACCGACCGGTCCGAGGCGGTGTTCGCCGTGGCGTCCGTCGGGAACCCCGTGCACGTTCCCGGCCCTCGCGTGCGCTTTCCCGGCCTCGAGCCGGAACGGGGCTACCGGGTGCGACCCGTCATCGTCGGCACCCCGCCCTCCGGCCTGGTCGCCCCGACCTGGTGGGGGGAGGCCGACCACGAGGTCGGGCCCCCCGACGCGATGCACCCGAGCATCCCCCCGCACCCGAGGGCGGTCAGCCGTGGCGCCCGGTACCCGGGCACGGTGCTCACAGGCGCCGCCCTGTCCCACCTCGGGACGGCGCCCCCTGTCATGCACCCCGACCAGGTGGTGCTCTTCCACGTCACGGCGCTCGACGGCGGTGCGTCGTGACCGTGCGGCACACCGTGCGGCGCAGCGTCGGCCGACTGGCCGACGACCGCGAGGTCATCTACTTCGACGACACCCCGACGGCACCGGCGCGCGGGGTGGTCGACACCCGCGTGCTCGGCGGGCGGGCCCGGGCGGGCCACGTGCGCTACGACGCGCTGGTCGGCGACTGGGTGGCCGTCGCCGGGCACCGGATGAACCGCACCTTCCTGCCGCCGCGGGACGAGTGCCCCCTGTGCCCGTCGGGCCGGGGGAGTGCCCCGTCGGAGATCCCGGATGCCGACTACGACGTCGTCGTGTTCGAGAACCGCTTCCCCTCCTACGCGCCGGTCACGGACGCACCTCCCGTGGTCGACCCGCCCTTCAGGGTGGCCCCGGCAGCCGGCCGCACGGAGGTCGTCTGCTTCACGAGTGACCACGAGTCGAGCTTCGCGGCACTGCCGCCGTGGCGTGTCCGCACGGTCATCGACGCCTGGGCGGACCGCACCCGTGAGCTCGGCGCTCGCGACGACGTCGCCCACGTCTTCTGCTTCGAGAACCGTGGCGAGGAGATCGGGGTGACCCTGCACCACCCCCACGGGCAGATCTACGCCTACCCCTACATCCCCGCGCGGACCGCCGAGATCCTGGCCCGGGCCCG
Organism: Ornithinibacter sp.; assembly: GCA_035458265.1. Taxonomy (GTDB): domain Bacteria; phylum Actinomycetota; class Actinomycetes; order Actinomycetales; family Dermatophilaceae; genus Fodinibacter. Next base: position 8,224 of record DATIAB010000246.1, read on the forward strand.
CGAGCACCACCACGAGACGGGGCGCCTGCTCGGGGCCGACATCCTCGCCGCCGAGAGGTCGGCCGGCGACCGGGTGGTGCTCGAGGGCCGGCACTGGACCGCCTACGTCCCGTTCGCCGCGCGCTGGCCCCTCGAGGTGCACCTGGCGCCGCACCGGGACGTCCCCGACCTCGTCGCCCTCGACGACGACGAGCGTGACGACCTGGCGCAGGTCTACCTCGACCTGCTCGCACGCCTCAACCGCTACCACGTCGACGCCGACGGCGCCTGCATCGTGCTGCCCTACATCGCCGCCTGGCACCAGGCCCCGGCCCGCACGGGCCGCGACGTGTCCCGGCTCTTCCTCCAGGTGCTGTCGGTGTTGCGTGCCCCGGGCAAGCTGAAGTACCTCGCGGGCTCCGAGAGCGGCGTCGGGGGCTGGGTCAACGACGCTCACCCCGAGACCGTCGCGGCCCGGCTTCGGGACCTCGCGCCCGAGCTCTAGAGCGGGGTGCTCCCAGTCGTGCCGACGAGCTGGTCGCGGAACTCCTGGCCGGCGAGGCGCTGGGCCTCGACGCGGGCGGCGTCGACGCGTGCCGGCATCCCGAGCCGTTGGCTCGGACCCTCGTTGCCGGGAGTGGAGACGAACTTCTCGATGGCGGCCAGACCGGCATCCGCACGGGCGCTCGCGGCCGCCTGCTTGGTGTCCAGTCGCTGCGCGTACCAGTCGGATGCGAGCACGGCCTCGCGCGTGAACAGCTCGCGGAACTCGGGCGAGTCCAGCGTCCAGCCCTGCGCGGTGACGCCGTCGGCCATGATCTCGAGCAGTGCCCGCAGCGGGGGGATGGCGAGCTCGATCGTGCCGTCCTTGATGAACGCCCGGGCGACCCGTTCGTGGGTCATCGCGATCGTCGTCACCGACTCGGCGAACACCGCGGGGTCCTGCAGCTCGGGCCGCAGCATCTCGGGGGTGAAGACGACCTCGGGGTGCAGGAAGATGCGGCCGAAGTAGGTCGTGGCCATCTTCTCGGTCATCCGGTAGCCGAGCCGGCTCGCGGGCACCCGCTGACCGTCGTGCTCGACGTCCTCGATCTTCTCCAGCGCGCCCTCCGCGATGAGGGCGCGGGCGTCGCGCTCGGCCGGGGTCATCCGCGCGAACAGCTCGGGCACGAGGAGCGAGAAGTCGTGCTCGACCTTCACGTGCGGGCCGACGTACCCGGCGGCCGACAGCCACCCGTCGTGCCCGGTGAGCACGTAGCTGAGCAGGTTGGCGTTGAGGTCGATGATCGTCGGCAGGGCGTTGAAGGGCCCCTTGGTGAGGGCGCCCTCGGACCCCGCTCCGGTCGTCGACGGCGACTTGCCGGTCATCGAGGCGATGAACTCCATGAAGAGCTCGGGCACCTCCATGAAGTGCAGCGGACCGTAGGAGCACAGCGCCGGCACGGCACCCTCGGGCGGGTTGTTGCGCCGACCGGCCGCGACCACGTCCACCGGCCGCGGGAGCGGCGCGGCGGACGGCATCCGTCGGAAGAGCCGCTCGGAGAGGGCGGCCACGGCGGTGGCCTTCGCGTCCGTGATGTCCGGGCGCTGCTGCAGGTAGCGGGGGTTCTTCGACGGCTTGCCGTCGACGATGCGCGGGTTGGCCGAGCTGACGACGTAGGCCGGGCCGTCACCCTCGGGGGTGCTGGCGAAGTCGGCGATGAGCGAGGCCATGGGGTCGCTGAAGGCGGTGAAGGAGACGGCCTCGTCCCGCATGGCGACGGCATCCGCGCGCGTCAGCGGCTCGAAGTTGGACAGGAACGTGCCGGGGGTCGCGATGTCGCGTTCGGCCACCGTGTCGTAGCCGCGGTGGATGGCGTCGTCGGGGCGCTGGAAGAGCAGGCTCTCGCAGTTCTCGACGATCTTGTAGGACCGCTGCGGGTCCAGCCCCAGCTGGCTGCCGGGAACGACGGTGGTTGCCGTGATGTCGTCCTGGGTCTGCACCTTCACCGCGGGCGCGAAGTCGTGGCGGAGGCTGAACAGGCGCCACCGGCCGTCGGGGTCGTAGCCGACGCGCAACATGTTGAGGGTGATCTTCGTGCCGTCGAGGTGGAGCGAGTTGCCCTGCCGACCGTCGATCTCCGCGACGCTGAAGTGGCTGCGCCAGTCCTCGCCCCACTCCGGGCGGT
>DATIAB010000247.1:0-5872 GCA_035458265.1 Ornithinibacter sp.
GCGAGGGCGAAGTCGGTGCGCTTGGAATTGGCACCTATTGGTTTGCACAGATCGTTAACGAGATAACCGTGCGTCCTCGACCCGCTTCCCCATGGCCTGCCGACCAATGTCGAAACCGATCACCCCCCTGAGGGGGCTCACTCCCACGCTGTGCAGTTCTGGTTGTGGTGCTGATGTGTCCTGGTGCAGTTGCCAGTATGCCGTTCAACACCGGCACCCCCAAACCACATTCCTGTCGCAGAGCCTCAGGGCGTGGGTCCGGGACGCGACCCCGGGGGAACGCCCGGAGTGACCGGCGGGATTCCCGGGAAGGACGGCTTCCCCGACGGCACGGGCCTCGGCAGCGTCGTGGGCTTGCCCGGGGTCGTCGACGGGGGCGTCGTGACCGGTCGGGTCGGCCGTACCGCGGTGGTCGGCGTGGCCGGGTCCGCCGGCGTGGCCGGCGAGGCGGCCGAGCCCGGCGCGGTGGTGGGAGGGGAGGCGGGGGTCGCGGCATCTGCTGAGGCCTGGGGCGTCGGCAGACCCGCGGGGAACGCCCCGCTCACGTCGGCCGGCGAGGTCGAGAGCGGCCCGGCGGGCGCCCAGGGTCCGCTGGTGCTCGCGCCCTGTGGCGTCGATCCCGTACCCGAGGAGACCTTTGACCCACCCGGGTCGTCCCGGACGCTGCCGTCGAGGCTGGCCGGACCACCCGCAATGAACGTCATCAGGGCGACCACGGACAGCGCACCGGCAGCCACCGCGAAGGACTCGAAGACGTTCGCGGCCGCTGCCGGTCGTTTCTGGGCCCGGTGTCGAGGGGCATGGCCTGCCATGACGACCACAGTAGTGCGCGCAGGCCCCTTCAGACCCGGGAATGACCGTTGTTGGGGTCATGCGGTGCGCGGGTTGACAACCGCACCGGATGCCGTGTCCCGCCGACGTCGACCGCGTAACCTCCCGCGCCGAGCACCTCCCGGGGCACCGGGCCACCTCCCGGCTCCCACACCCAGCAGAGGCCGACCGCAGCCCCCAGGGTGGCGCTCACGGCCGCGCTGGACACCTGACCGACGGGCACGTCGTCCCGCAACAGCAGCTCGCCACCCCAGAGCACGGCCTGTGGGTCGACCACGACGAAGGAGGCCAACCGTCGGCCCGGCCCGAGCGCCCTGTGGCGCTCCAGTGCCTCGCGGCCGACGAAGGGCCGGTCGCCGGCGAGGTCGCACGTGAACGTCAGCCCGGCCTCCACCGGGGTGCGGTCGGGCCCGAGCTCGGCGCCGAAGGCCCGGTATCCCTTGTCCAACCGCAGCGCGTTGATCGCGGAGTAGCCGGCCAGCCGCAGGCCGAGGTCGACCCCGGCATCCACGACCCGGTCCCACACGCCGGCCGCGAGCTCGGTCGGCACGGTGAGCTCCCAGCCGAGCTCCCCGACGTACGTCATCCGGGTGGCCCGCACGAGGGCGGGCCCGACGTCGACCACCTGGCTGGTCGCGAACGGGAAGGCGTCACCGCTGACATCCGCCCCCGACACGCGGCCGAGCAGCTCTCGCGAGCGGGGCCCCATGAGCCCGAACACGGCATACGAGGTGGTGACGTCCTCGACGGTGACCCGCCAGCCGGGGGCGACGTGTCGACGCAGCCAGTCGGCGTCGCGCACCGGCGACGCCGAGCTGGTGACGACCAGCCACTCCTGCGCTCCTGCTCGAGTCACCGTGACGTCGGCCTCGTAGCCGGCGCGGGTGTTGAGCATCGCCGTGTAGACGGCCGACCCCACCGGTCGGTCGACGTCGGCGGTGCACACCAGGTGCAACAGCGCGAGGGCGTCGGGGCCGTGGACCCGCAGCTTGCCGAACGACGTCTGGTCGAACAGCGCGACGGCCTCACGCGTGGCCCGCTGCTCCTCGTCGACCCAGTCGTGCCACGGCTGTCGGCCCCACCCGTACGTCACCCCCCGGTCCTGCGGCGGCACCGACAACGGCGCGACGTGGTTGGGGCGCTCCCACCCCATCTTCGAGCCGAACCAGGCCCCGGCTGCAGCCAGCCGGTCGTGCACGGGCGAGCACCGGAAGGGGCGTGCCGTGTCGAGCTCGCGGTTCGGCCACGGCACGGCGTAGTGCAGCCCCAGCACCTCTGACACCCGCTCGCGCAGCCAGGGGGTGCTCGCGTGGAACGGCGCGAACCGTCGGATGTCGACGAGCGCCAGGTCCTCCTGGGGCTCCCCCGCGACGACCCACTCCGCGAGCGCGCGACCGGCCCCACCCGCCGAGGCGATGCCGACCGAGTTGAACCCTGCGCCGACGAAGAACCCTGCCACGTCGGGCGACTCGCCGAGGATGAACTGGTTGTCGGGGGTGAAGCTCTCCGGCCCGTTGTAGAACTTCCGGATGCCGGTGCGCTCGAGCACCGGGAGGCGGTGGATCGCGCTGTCCATGAGCACCGCGAAGTGCTCCCAGTCCTCGTCGAGCAGCTGGAACTCGAACGGGTGGGGGATCGCCTCGGGGGACACCCACGGCTTGGCCTCGGGCTCGAAGCCACCGACGACCAGCCCCCCGACCTCCTCCTTGACGTAGGTCCATCCATCGGGGTCACGCAGGATCGGCATCCCCGCCGTCACCCCGTCGATCTGGTCGGTGACGACGTAAAAGTGCTCGGCCGAGTGCAGCGGCACGGCGACCCCGGCCAGCGCCCCGAGTGCCTTGGCCCACTGGCCGGCGCAGTTGACGACCACCTCGCAGGCCACGTCACCGGCATCCGTGCGCACCCCTCGGACGCGGCTGCCGCCGGGCGCCGTCGGGTCGGGGACGACGTCGAACCCGGTGACCCGCACCCGCTCCCGCACGGTGACCCCGAGCTGGCGGGCACCCTTGGCCAGCGACTGGGTGACGTCCGTCGGGTTGGCCGTGCCGTCACCCGGCAGCCAGATCGCCCCCTGGAGGTCCTCGGTGCGCAGCAGCGGGTAGCGCTGCCCCGCCTGGCCGGGGGTCAGCAGCTCGCAGTCGAGGTCGTAGGCGGCCGCGGTCGCGGCCGTGCGGCGCAGCGCCGTCATCCGCTCGGGCGTGCGCGCGACGATGAGCCCTCCACACTGCCGGTAACCCGTGGCCAGCCCCGTCTCGGCCTCGAGCCGCTGGTAGAGGTCGGCCGAGTGCTGCACGAGCCGGGTGCCGCTCTCGCTGGCGCGCAGCAGCCCGACGAGCCCGGCCGCGTGCCACGTCGTGCCGCACGAGAGGGTGCCCTGCTCGAGCAGCAGCACGTCGGTCTCGCCGAGGTGGGCCAGGTGGTAGGCCGTCGACGCGCCGACGACTCCCCCGCCGACGATGACGACCCGCGCCCGCTCGGGCAGCCCGGTGCGGGACGTCGTACCGGATGCCGTGGCACCGGTGGGCGTGGACGTCACCGTCCGCTCTCCCCGGCGGCTCGGGCGAGGAGCTGCTCGAATCGCGCACTCTTCGCCAGCGACTGCGCGGGTTCCCACTTGTCCATGGACCACTCCCAGAAGTCGAACTCGATGCTGCTCGTGCCCTCCTGGATCATTCCCCACAGCGTCCAGCCGTAGCGGGCGACGAACCCCCACAGCTCCGCCCTGGCCACGAGGGAGTCGAGGTGTGCTGCGTCGGTGTCGGGGCCGTAGTAGGCCGCGCAGAGGTCGGCGAGGTGGTCGGCATCGAGGTGGGCCTCGGCGGCCGTGTTGCCCAGCTCGAAGGACGGCTCGTTCATCCCCGAGTACTCGTAGTCGATGATCCGCAGGTCACCGCCGTCGTCGAGGACGTTCGCCGCGAGCAGGTCGTTGTGGCACGGCACGAGCTCCTCGGGCGCCCGGGCGAAGACGGCCCGCACGCGCTCGACCTGCGGTTCGAGCGCGAGGTAGGCGGACGGCATCCGGAAACCGCGGTCGCGGACGACGGACAGGTACTGGGAGCGCAGCGCGAACATGTCGAACCGGCCCAGGAAGGCCGGCCCGGCGTGCAGCCGGCGCAGGGCGGCGGCCAGTCGCACCGGGTTCTCGGCAACGTCGGCGTCGCCCCAGGTGCGGCCGGCCAGGAACCCGACGACCATCACCCCGCGCCCCTGGAGGTAGTCGACGACCGGGGCGCCGACCCCCGCGGCCGCTGCCGCCAGGGTGTTGGTGTGCTCGGCATGGCGGTCGACCCCGAGCAGGCCGGTGTCGGGAGAGGAGATGCGCACGACGACGTCGAGCCCGCCGTCGGTGCGCACCCGGTAGTTGTGGTTGGTCAGCCCGCCGGGCAGGGGCGTCACGTGACGCCCCTGCCCGGTGAGGACGGGGATGCCGTCGAGCAGCGTGTCGAGATCGGTCACGGCGCGCCGGTCAGGACACCGGGTCACCCGGCTTCCACTCGTGCTCCGCGCCGCCGTGGGCGGTCAGGCCGTGGTGCTCCAGCTCGATCTCGTCCGCGGAGGTGACGCCGTCGGGCAGGTCGATCGTCGTCTTCGGCCCGGTGAACCACTTCTTGGCCGACAGGTGCCACCCGATCCACAGCGCCAGCAACGTGCCGCCCGTGAGGATCGGCGCGTAGTTGACGAACTTCCACTCGAAGTTCTCGTTGAAGGGGTTGGCGGCCGGGGTGAACGGCAGGACGAAGTAGACCGAGATGATCGCGATCTCCGCGAGGGCCACCGGGGCCATCCACCGCCACTTGTTGCCGAGGTTCCACGCCCCCTGCTTGAAGTTGTCCCCGGCCCGCCAGCGCAGGTAGATCGGCACCGCGAAGGCCAGGTACAGCCCGATGACCGCCACCGACACGACCGCGTAGAAGGCGGTCGGCACGATGATCGGCGCCTCCTCGGTGCCGATGTTGACCTCGACGAGCGCCGGCAGGGTGATGATCGCCGCGACGACCGAGGAGACCAGGACCGCGTTCGCCGGGACCTTGTTCGCATTGAGGGTCGCCCACTTCGAGGCGAACGGCACGGCCCCGTCCCGGCTGAACGCGAACAGCATCCGGCTCGTGGACGTCATGCAGGCGGTCGTGCAGAAGAACTGCCCGACGCTCGCGATGAGCAGCACCGTGCCCGCCCACCCCGATGTCAGCGCCTGGGTGAAGATCACGGCGACACCGCCACCACCGGCGGTCACGGCATCCGCGTCCTGGACGGCGAAGAGGAAGGCGAGCAGGAGGATCCAGCCGCCGATCGCCGAGTAGAAGATCGAGCGCCAGATTCCCTTGGCGGCGCCGTCGGCGGCGTCGTGCGTCTCCTCGGACAGGTGGGCCGAGGCGTCGAAGCCGGTGATCGTGTACTGCGTGAGCAGGAAGCCGAGGGGCAGCACGTAGAACCAGAAGGCCCAGCCGCCTGTCTCACCACCGGCGAGGCCGCCGCTGTTGTTGACCCGCATCGAGAAGACGTCGGCGACGCTCATGTGCTTCTCGGGCAGGAAGATGAGGATGGCGATGATGATCGCCGCACCCGCGACGTGCCACCACACCGAGATGTTGTTCAGCGAGGCGAGCAGGTGCCCCCCGAAGATGTTGACCATCGCGGTGAGGAAGAGGACCACGAGGAACATCCAGAACACGCGCTGGAGGCTGTAGCCCTCGGCCCACGACTCGCTCATCGTGCTGAACGAGAGGTCGAAGAACGTCGCGCAGCCGTAGGCCACCGACGCGTCGACGGCCAGGAGGCCGATGAGGTTGAGCCAGCCGGTGTAGTAGCCGGCCTTGGCGCCACCGAGCTTGCTCGCCCACCAGTAGATGCCACCGGAGGTGGGGTAGGCCGACACGAGCTCGCTCATGCAGAAACCGATGATGAGGATGAAGCTCGCGATGATCGGCCAGCCGAGCGAGATGGCGATCGGACCGCCGTTGTTCCAGGCCTGGCCGAAGGTCGTGAAGCAGCCGGCGAGGATCGAGATGATCGAGAAGGAGATGGCGAAGTTGGAGAA
>DATIAB010000248.1:0-9926 GCA_035458265.1 Ornithinibacter sp.
CACTCCCGCCACCGGCAGCCCCGTGGCCTCCGGCAGGCCGAGGGCCAGGTTGAGGCACTGCACGGCGGCCCCGGCCGTGCCCTTGGTGAGGTTGTCGACGGCGGCGACGACGACGACCCGACCGACCCGCTCGTCGAGCACGACCTGTAGGTGCACGGCGTTGCTGCCGAGGACGCTGCCCGTGCTCGGCCAGTGGCCCTCGGGCAACAGGTGCACGAAGGGCTCGTCCGCGTAGGCCGTCACCCATGCCTGGCGCACGGCGGCGGCACTCGTGCCGGGGCGCACCCGGGCGGTGCAGGTGGCGAGGATGCCGCGCGGCATCGGGGCGAGGGTCGGGGTGAACGACACCGTGACCCGGCCGGCGCCGGCGGCCGAGAGGTTCTGCTCGATCTCGGGGGTGTGCCGGTGCACCCCGCCGACGCCGTAGGGCGACATCGCGCCCATGACCTCGGCACCGAGCAGATGGGGCTTGAGCGACCTGCCGGCGCCCGAGGTGCCGGATGCCGCGACGACGGTGACGTCGTCGGGCTCGATCACGCCGCCCACGAGCCCGGGGGCCAGCGCGAGGGACACCGCGGTGGGGTAGCAGCCCGGGACCGCGATACGGGTCGCGCCGGCGAGGGCGATGCGCTGGGGCCCGACGGCGGTCGGCAGCTCGGGCATGCCGTAGGGCCATGACCCGGCGTACGGGGTGTCGTAGAAGGTGTCCCAGGCGGCGGCGTCGGTGAGGCGGAAGTCGGCGCCGCAGTCGATGACGACGACGTCGTCACCGAGCTGCGCAGCCAGGGCGGCGGAGTGGCCGTGGGGTAGGGCGAGGACGACGGCGTCGTGGCCGGCGAGCACCTCGGCGGTGGTGTCCTCCAGGAGTCGCTCGCCCAGGGGGGTGAGGTGCGGGTGGATCGAGCCGAGGCTCTGCCCGGCGTTCGAGGAGGCCGTGAGGGCCCCGACCTCCAGCTCCGGGTGCTGGAGGAGGAGGCGAACGACCTCTCCCCCGGCATACCCACTGGCTCCGGCAACTGCAACCCGCTTCATCTGCATGACTATACAGAGATGCGCGACTCTATGCACGCCCGTCTCGCGGGACTCAGGCGAGGGGGTCCGTCGTGCCGTACGGGACCAGGCCGATGGTTCGGTCGCGTTCACCCAGGCTGTCAGCCTGTTCTCGCAGCGAGGCGACCGTGTCGACCCCGGCCCGCACGAACCGCCCTGACCAGGCGTCGAGGTCCCCAGAAGCCAGTGCGAGCGCGAGGTCCGTGACCTCCTGGGGAGATGTCCATTCCGTGCGGCCGACGTGCGACTGCATGCCCTCGGTCATGTCGGTGCGCACCACCCCGGGCATGAGGTCGAACGCCCGGATGCCGCGCGCCCACCCCGCGAGGTGCGTGGACCCCGTGACCCTCGCCAACGCGGTCTTGCTGACGTTGTACGCGCTGGCATCGAGGCCCGGACGCAGGGCGGCTCCGCTGTTGACGTTGATGACCCGGCCGCCGCCCTGGTGCAGCATCGCCCGCCCGACCAGCCAGGTCATCAGGTAGGCGCCGCGCACGTTGACCTCCTGCACAGCCCACCACTGCTCGGGGTCGGAGGAGAAGAGGTCGACCTCGGTGTCGATGACCCCGGCGTTGTTGACGAGCACGTCGATGCGGCCCTGACGATCGAGGATGTCCTCGACCCAGGCCGTGACCGCCTCGAGGTCGGTGACGGGCGCCGTCGCGGTGGATCCGCGCTCGACGGCGTACCCGGCATCCTCGAGGGCGTCGGCGATGAAGCGCCCGATGCCGCGCGACGCGCCCGTGACGACGGCGACGAGGTGCCCACCACGGCCCTCCTCCGCGACCGGCTCGGGGGCGACCTCGCCCTCGTCGTCGACCGGCACCTGCCCGGACGTGCTCACGCGCGCTGCACCGCCCCGACGGCGCTCGACGCCGCGGCCAGCGCGCCGTCACGCAGCCCGCTGACCTCGTCGGTCGTCAGGGTGCGGTCGGGCGCCCGGAAGGTGAGCCGGTAGGCCAGCGACTTGCGCCCGTCACCGACCTGGTCGCCGCGGTAGACGTCGAAGAGGGTGAGCGACTCGAGGTGTTCCCCGGCCCCACGGCGCAGGGCCCGCGCCACGTCGGCTGCCGGCACCGCCTCGTCGATGACGACGGCGACGTCGCTCTGCGCCATCGGGAAGGTGTGCAGGGTGCGGGCCTGCGGGGTGCCCTCGGCAGCCACAGTGAGCACGTCGAGGTCGAGCTCGCCGCCGACGGTGCGAGCGGGCAGTCCCAGGGCGGCGACCGCCTTGGGGTGCAGCTCGCCGACGTGCCCCACGAGGGTGCCGTCGGCCAAGGTGATGCGGGCGCAACGGCCCGGGTGGAAGGGGGGCACGGCATCGGCGGCCACCTCGACCGCGACCCCGAGGGCCTCGCCCAGGGTGCGGGCCAGCTCGACGACGTCGGAGACATCGGCCGCCCGGCCGGCACCCCACCAGCCGGCGCGGTCGCGCTCACCCGCGAGCAGGAAGGCGACGTGGCGCGGCTGGGGCGGCACGGCATCCCGGATGGTCGCCAGCGTCTCGGGCGAGGGGTGCACGCCGACGTCCTCGGTGGGTGCGGCGCCCTGCGGCCCGTCGAGCGCGACGACGAGGCCGAGCTCGAAGATGCCGACGTCGCGGGTGCCTCGAGCGACGTTGCGGCGCAGGGCGTCGACCATCGTCGCGAGCAGGCGGGTGCGCATCAGCGGCGCCTCGTCGGACAGCGGGTTGGCCAGGCGCACGGTGCGCGCGACCTCGGTCTCGACGTCGAGGCCGAGCGCGGCGTAGCGGTCGGCGCCGACGAACGGCGCACTCCACACCTCGAAGAGCCCCTGCCCGGCGAGAACGTCGGCAACGAGGCGCCGCGTGCGCTGGGCGTGCGTGAGCCCGGCACCGCCGGGCGGGGTCGGCACGACCGACGGGATGCCGTCGTAGCCGTCGATGCGCGCGACCTCCTCGACGAGGTCCTCGGCGGTCGTGAGGTCGGGGCGCCAGGTCGGCGGGGTCACCGTGAGCACCTGGCCCTCGCGGGTGACCGTGCACCCGATGGACAGCAGGCTCGAGACGACCTCGCTCTCGAGGTAGACGATCCCGACGATCCTGGACGGGAAGTCGACGTGCATCGTCACCGAGGTCGGCACAGCCGGGCTCCCCTCGTCCGTGACGTCGGGGTCGGCCACTCCCCCACCGTGCTCGACGAGCAGGTCGACGGCGAGCTGGGCCGCTGCCGCGGCGAGGGCCGGGTCGACGCCGCGCTCGAAGCGCCGCGAGGCCTCGCTCGGCAGCTTGTGTCGCCGGGCGGAGCGGGCGATGCTCACGGGGTCGAAGTGGGCGGCCTCGATGAGGACGTCGCGGGTGCTCGCCCCGACCTCGGTCTCGGCACCACCCATGACCCCCGCGATCGCCACCGCCCGCTCGCCGCCGTGGTCGGTGATGAGCAGGTCGCCCTCGTCCAGGGCGCGGTCGGTGTCGTCCAGCGTGGTGAGCCGTTCGCCCGCACGTGCTCGCCGCACGACGATCGGCGCCTCGAGCGTGTCGAGGTCGAAGGCGTGCAGCGGCTGGCCGAGGCCGAGCATGACGTAGTTCGTCACGTCGACGGGCAGCGAGATCGGGCGCATCCCGGCCTCGGTGAGACGCGTCGCCATCCAGCGTGGGGTGGGTGCGGACACGTCGATGCCGCGCACGACCCGGGCGACGTAGCGGTCGCAGCCGGCCCGGTCGCGGATCGGGGCCTCGTCGGCGAGGACGACGGGGAAGCCGCCGTCGGTCGCGGTGGGGGCCCCGGCATCCAGCGCGGTGGCCGGGTCGGTGAAGACGGCACCGGTGGCGTGCGAGTACTCGCGAGCGATACCCCGCACCGAGAAGCAGTAGCCGCGGTCGGGGGTGACGTTGACCTCGACGGTCTCGCGGTCGAGCCCGAGCAGCGCGATGGCGTCCGTGCCGGGGGTGAGCGCGGCCAAGGTGGTCTCGTCACCGGCGAACCTGCGGGTGAGCACGAGGATGCCGTCGTGGTCGTCGCCGATGCCGAGCTCGCGCTCGGAGCAGATCATCCCGGCGGAGACGTGGCCGTAGGTCTTGCGGGCGCTGACGGTGAGCGGTCCCGTCGGCGTCGTGATGACGCCGCCGGGCAGGATGACGGCGACGAGGTCGCCGGCCTCGAAGTTGTGCGCACCGCAGACGACGCCCTGTGGCTCGCCGGTGCCGTTGGCGTCGCCGACGTCGACGGTGCACCAGTTGATCGTCCTGCCGTTCTTCTGCGGCTCGGGATCCTTGGTGAGCACCCGGCCGACGACGAGCGGGCCGGTGACCCCACCGGTGTGCAGGCCCTCCTCCTCGAGGCCGACGCGCACGAGGTCGGCGGCGATCTGCTCGCCGGTGGCGTCCTGCGGCACTGCGACGTACTCGCGCAGCCAGTCGACGGGAACGCGCATCAGATCTCCATCCCGAACTGTGCGTCGAAGCGCACGTCTCCCTCGATCATGTCCCGCATGTCACTGACCCCGGTGCGGAACATCAGCGCCCGGTCGATGCCCATGCCGAACGCGAACCCCGTGTAGCGGTCGGGGTCGACGCCACAGGCTGTCAGGACGTTGCGGTTGACCATGCCGCAGCCACCCCACTCGATCCAGCCGGTGCCCTTGCAGGTGCGGCAGCCCGGGTCCTCGCCGCGGCAGACGAAGCACCGCAGGTCCATCTCGGCGCTGGGCTCGGTGAAGGGGAAGAACGAGGGCCGCAGCCGGGTCGTGATGCCGTCGCCGAACAACTCGGTGGCGAGGCGGTCGAGCGTGCCCTTCAGGTTGGCCATCGTGATGCCCTCGTCGACGGCCAGGCCCTCGACCTGGTGGAAGGCCGGCATGTGGGTGGCATCGAGCTCGTCGGTGCGGAACACCCGGCCGATCGCCACCACGTAGACGGGCACGCCGCGCTCGAGCAGGGTACGGGCCTGCACCGGCGACGTGTGCGTCCGCAGCACGAGACCACCCTCGGGCGGGTCGACGTAGAAGGTGTCCTGCATCTGGCGCGCCGGGTGGTCCGCGTCGAAGTTCAGGGCGTCGAAGTTGAACCACTCGGCCTCGATCTCGGGCCCTTCGGCGATCTCCCAGCCCATGCCGACGAACAGGTCGGCGATCCGCTGGCTCATCAGCTCGATGGGGTGCCGCCGGCCCAGCGGCCGCCGGCCCGTGGGCAGGGTGACGTCGATGGCCTCGTCGGTGAGGATCCGCTCGTCGCGCTCGACCTCGAGCTCGCCCTGTCGGGCGCTGAAGGCCTGGGCGACGCGCCCCCGTGCCTGCCCGACGCGCTTGCCGGCCTCTGCCTTCGCGCTCGGCGGCAGCGCGCCGATCTCGCGGTTGGCCAGCGCCAGGGTGCTGCGGTCGCCCTGGTGCGCGGTGCGCGCCACCTTGAGCTCCTCGAGCGAGGTCGCGGCCGCGGCGGCCGCGAGGGCCTCGTCGACGGCAGCGTCGATGGCGTGGGGATCGAGCGCTGCGACCTCGACGGGGTCGTAGCTGGTGTTGGGTCCTGACATGGTGTCCACTTCGGGCAGGGTGCGGGTGGTGGTGAGTTCGGGCGGCCCTGAGTCTAGGTCGCGGATGCCGTGGCTCGCCGCACGCGCACTGCGCCGAGACCGAGCGCGGCCACCAGCAGACCGACGGCAGCCACGACGACGAAACCCGCCCCCGGGCCGCGGCCGTCGATGGCGAGCCCCGCCAGCGGTGCCCCGACCGCCCCACCGGTCGTCATGAACGAGCCGTGCCAACCCATGGCCTCACCGCGGACCCCGGCCGGCACGATCCGGCTGGCCTGGTCGATCGTCGCCGTGATCGTCGGAGCGCAGAGCAGGCCGGCGACGAAGCCGTAGCCGGCCAGCTCCGCGGTGGAGTCGGCCAGCGCCATCGGGAAGGTCGCGACGGCCAGGCCACCGAGCAGCCAGAACGCGGAGATCGGACGGTGCAGCGCACCGTAGACCAGACCGCCGACGAGCGAGCCGAAGCCCCAGACCGCGAGGACGAGGCCGATCCGTGCTGTTGAGCCGAGGTCTCGCATGACCGCGACGATGGCGATGTCGGACCCGGCGAGCACGATCGTCGACGCCATCGCCCCCAGGCAGACGGCGAGGAACGGCAGCCGGAACCACGTGCGGCGGCTCGCGCGACCCGTGCCGACGCCCGCCTCACCCTCACCGCGCAACGGTGGGTCGACGACGTACATGAGGATGCCGGCCGCGACACCCAGCATCTGGATCGCGAACAACACCCACGAGGTCGACCACACCGTCGCCGCCCACACGGCGACGGCCGGGGCGACGATGAACGAGATCTCGACCGCGACGGCATCCAGGGAGATGGCGGTGCGCCGGTCCTCCTCCGCAACGGCGGCGATGACCGCTTGCCGGGTGATCGAGAACGTCGGGATGACGAACAGCCCGGCGATGACGGCGAGCACCAGCAGGGGCACGTAGCCGACGAACGGGGCGATGCTCCAGCAGACGAACGCGACGAGAACCGACGGGAGCACCACCCTGCGCAGGCCGAAGCGGTCGAGGAGCCGCCCGCGCCAGGGCCCACTGATCGCGATCGCAACGGTGGCTGCGGCTGCCAGCAGCCCGGCCGCGGTGTAGCTGCGCCCGAGGCTGGTGACGACGTGGATCGTCAGCAGCACGCTGCTCGCGAAGACCGGCCCGCGGACCAGGGTGCCGAGGATCAGCGCGGTGCGCAGCGGGCGGCTGCGCAGGGCACGGCGATAGGGGGCGAAGGACACTGCGGGCACCGCGCCACTCTGTCACCGAACGGGGTCACGGCCCCACTCGGACGACCGCACGGTCCTGCGGGTCAGATCTCGTGGTCGGGGAAGGTGGCGCGTAGCTGCGCACCGCCACCGGGCGCGTCCTCCGCCACGATCACTCCTCCGTGGGCCTCGACGAGCCCGCGCACGAGGTAGAGGCCGAGCCCGGTCCCCTGCTTGGTCCCGCCCTGCCAGAACCGTGAGAACGCGAGCTCGCGGTGCTGGGGTGCGATCCCTTCGCCGTCGTCGGCGACGAGCAGGTCGACGGCCGGTGCGCCCTCCAGCACCGCGGACCGCGCGGACAGCCGCACCGCCCCGCGCCCGTGGTTCACCGCGTTCTCGAGGAGGTTGCCGACGATCTGCTCGAAGCGGTCGGGGTCGGCCCACAGGACATCCACGTCGTCGTCCACCTCGACGACGAAGGCCTCGAGGCTGGCTCCGGCGGCCACTCGGCGCTGGACCTGGCCCTGCAGCGCTGCCCGGGCGTCGATCGGCTGCGCGTGCACCGTGAGGCGGCCGGTGTTGATCCGGGAGACGTCGAGCAGCTCGGTGATCAGCCGGGTGACGCGGTCGGCGTCGGCCTCGATGGTCTCGAGCATGAGCCGCTTCTGGTCATCGGTCAGCCGGTCCCAGTTGCGCAGCAGGGTCGCGGAGAAGCCCTTGACACCGGTGAGGGGCGACCTCAGCTCGTGGGCGACCGTCGTGAGCATCGCCGCGGTCTCGTTCTCGGCACGCCGTCTCGCCTCGGCGTCCCGCAGGCCCAGGACGACGGCTCGCACGGGCTCCCCCGGGCCCGGGCGCACGTACTTGGCGGTGACGAGCACCTCACGACCGGAGGGCAGCACGAGCAGGCGCTCGCGGTGGCCGGTGCGTGTGGCCAGGCCCTGCCACGGATCGGTGAGCTGCCACCACGAGGACCCCCCGAGATCCTGCAGGGGCATCGCCTCACAGATGTCGCGACCGACGACCTCCGCGGCGGACAGTCCGGTGATCCGCTCCGCAGGCGAGTTCATGAACCGCACGATGCGGTCGTCACCGATCGCCGCGAGCAGGCCGTCCGGCATGAACTCGAGGCCGTTGACGACGAGGTCGTCGGGAACCCGGAATCCGTGCGCCATGCTCGGCACGCTACCCGGCCGGTGTGCCACCGTCCGAGATCCGGGGTCGCTGACCCGCCGATGCGTACAGGCAGACCGTCGCCGCCATGGCGAGGTTGAGCGACTCGGCCCGCCCGTGGATGGGCACCCGCACGACGTCGTCGCAGGCGTCGCGCACCTGCGCGGCCAGCCCCCACGCCTCGTTGCCCATGACCCAGCAGTGCGGACCCGTGAGGTCGGCATCGGGCAACGACGTCGGGCCCGCGCCGTCCGCGGCGAGCGTGCGGATGCCGTGCGCGCGCAACGTGGCGAGCGTGGCCTCGACATCGAGCCCGGTCACCACCGGCAGGTGGAACAGCGATCCGACCGTGGACCGCACGACCTTGGACGAGTACACGTCCACGGATGCCTCGCTCATGAGCACCGCGTCTGCACCCGCCGCGTCGGCACCGCGGATCACGGTGCCGGCGTTTCCGGGGTCACGAACGTTGGTGAGCAGGACCAGCAGGTGCGGACGGGTCGCGAGAACCGCCGCGAGACCGGCATCCGGCAACCCGGCATCCGCCGACCCGGCATCCGCCGATCCCGGATCCGCGATGTCGACGACGGCGAGCACCCCTTGGGGTGCGTCGGTCTCGGCCATCGCGGCCAGAACCTCGGGCGTCACCTCGTGCACCCAGAGGTTGGCGGCACGGGCGGGATCGACGATGTCGTGCCCGTACCGCTCCAGGGCCTCGGAGGTGACGTAGACGTCCCGAACGCGCGTCCCGGCATACCGCACGGCCTCGCGCACGCCCTGGGGACCTTCGACGGCGAAGCGGCCGGTGCGCTCACGCACCGACCGCTTCGACAGCGCTCGAACCGACCGGACCCGCTCGGCGCGGGGGTTGGTCAGCATCGGCAGGACGCTCAGGCGTCAGCCTTGACGGGCTCACGGGCCGGCTGGTTCGCCTTGGAGATCTCGACGAGCGCGGTGAACGCGGCCTCGTCGTTGACGGCGAGCTCGGCCAGCATGCGACGGTCGACCTCGATCTCGGCAGCCTTCAGGCCCTGGATGAACCGGTTGTAGGTCATGCCGTTCGCGCGAGCCGCGGCGTTGATGCGCTGGATCCACAGGCGACGGAAGTCACCCTTGCGGGCGCGACGGTCGCGGTAGGAGTAGCCCAGGCTGTGCTGGACCTGCTCCTTGGCCTTGCGGTACAGGCGCGAACGCTGCCCGCGGTAACCGCTGGCCCGCTCGAGGACGACCCTGCGCTTCTTCTGGGCGTTGACCGCCCGCTTCACGCGTGCCACGTGAGTACTCCTTGCGTCGTTACGAAAATCTGGGGGTGGACGGCGTCAGCGGCCGAGGAGCTTCTTGACCTTCTTGAGGTCGTTCTTGGTCACGAGGATGTCCTTGCTGAGGGCACGCGCCTTCTGCGGGGTCTTCTCGTGGAACTTGTGGACGTGACCGGCCTGCTCGCGCATGACCTTGCCGCTGCCGGTCACCCGGAAGCGCTTCTTGGCGCCGCTGTGCGTCTTGTTCTTCGGCATGGTGCCGATCTCCTTGCGTTGGTCGTTCCAGCGTGTCGGTGGTGCATGGTGCTGGTGCTTCGGTGGTGCTGGCTGTGGGGGCTGGTCAGGCCTTGGGCCTGGGCGCTGCGCGGGGCTTGGGTGCCGGTCTGGGTGCAGGCGCCGCTCCGGGCTTCGGTGCGGGCCTCGGCGTGACCTCGACCGGCGTCTCGACGGCGGCCTCGGGCGCTGCTGCCTGGACGACCTCCGGCTCGGGTGCCGGGGTCTCGACGACCTCGGGCTCGATCACCTCTGCCTCGTTCTCGACGACCTCCGCCTCGAACGCCTCGGCCTCGAGAACCTCGGCCTCGATCGAGTCGGCCGCTGGCGCTGCCGGTGCGGGTGCGTGGGCGTTGCTGCCCTCGTCACGTCGGCGACGCTGCTCAGCCATGGCCTGCGCCTTCTTCTTCGTCGGCGCGATGACCATCACCATGTTGCGGCCGTCCTGCTTGGGGGCCGACTCCACGGTGCCGAGCTCGAGGATG
>DATIAB010000249.1:0-3084 GCA_035458265.1 Ornithinibacter sp.
GCCGGTGGCGTTCCTCAAACTCGGTTGTGGAAGGCGCATCATGCCTGTGCGGTCTCGTCAGCTCGTCGTCTCGTTGCTCGCCCTGGTGACCGGCCTGGCGCTCGCCCTGGGGCTGACCGCCCCGGTGGCGGCCGCCGCGCCCGACCCGGGACCGGACCGGTCCAGCTCCGGACCCACGTCGGAACCGGAGCCGGAGACAGAGGCCAAGACCGACACCGACGCGGCGAAGAAGGCGACGCCCCGCGACGCGTCCTCCGCGGCAGCGGCCGACGACCCGCCGGACCTCTCGAAGTTCCAGAAGGTCGTCCTCGGGCAGGGCACCGGCCTCGGCGAGGTCATGGAGCTCACGGTCGCACCCGACGGACGGGTCTTCTTCATCACCCGCGCGGGCGACATCTCGATGTACGACCCGGCCGACGGCAGCATCGAGATCATCATGAACAACCCCAGCCTCGGGGTCTGGAGCGGCCTCGAGGACGGTGGCCTCGGCATCACGCTCGACCCCGGCTTCCCCGACAGCGGCTGGATCTACGTCTACTACGCGCCGCTGCCGGCGTCGTACAACGCCAACCGGCTCGCCCGGCTCACCGTCGAGACCGACGCCGACGGCGAGACCTTCATCGACAAGGAGTCGGAGAAGGTCATCCTCGAGGTCGGCACGCAGCGCAACGTGTGCTGCCACTCCGCCGGTTCGGTCCAGTTCGGCGACGGCGGCGTCCTGCACCTCGCCACGGGTGACAACACCTCGTCCTCCGACAACGACGGCTACTCCCCCCACGACGAGCGGACCGGCCGCTCCGACTACGACGCCCAGAAGTCCTCGGCCAACACCAACGACCTGCGCGGCAAGATCCTGCGCGTCATCCCCCGCGACGACGACGACGGCGACGTCGACCCGACGCCCGGGGACGGCATCTCGTACGACATCCCCTCCGGCAACCTGTTCGGCGAGGGCGGCGCCTACCCGACCGCCGAGTACCCCGACGCCGATCCGGCGAAGACGCGCCCCGAGATCTTCGCGATGGGCCTGCGCAACCCCTACCGCCTCGGTGTCGACGCCGACACCGACGTCGTCTACTGGGGCGAGGTCGGTCCGGACTCGCGCGTCAACAGCCCCAACCGCGGTCCGCGACACTTCGAGGAGTTCAACCGCACCGACGTCGCGATGAACGGCGGCTGGCCCTACTGCGGCGGCGAGGTCGGCGACGACCTCACCAACATGGACTTCGGCGGCGCCTACGTCGACTGGGACTTCGTCGCCAACCGCTACCGCACCAACCCCGACGGCACCCCCAAGAGGTTCCCGTGCAACGACCCGGACGAGATGGCCGGCGTCAACGACTCCCCCAACAGCACCGGGCTGCAGACACTGCCGCCGATGACCGACGCCTGGATCCCCTACTCCGACGTCGCCCCCTACAAGTACCCCGCCGTCCAGGGCTCGACCCCGACGGGCGGCCAGGTCTACCGGCAGTCGCAGAACACCTCGGCGAAGGACACCGCGTTCCCGGCCTACTTCGAGGGCTCGTACTTCATGTCGGAGATGAGCCGCGGGTGGATCAAGGAGGTCCGGATGGACGCCGAGGGCAACGTCGCCTCGGTGAACGACTTCATGAGCGGCTTCGTGGCTCCCGGTGACCTCGAGTTCGGCCCCGACGGCTCGATGTACGTCCTCGAGTACGGCACCGGGTTCTTCTCCGGCTCCCCGCAGACCAAGCTCGTGCGCATCGACTACGCCGTCAACGGCTCGGCCCCGGTTGCCCGCGCCAGCGCCGACGTGACCGAGGGCGACGCACCGCTCGCCGTCCAGTTCAGCAGTGACGGCACGAGCGACCCCGACGGTGACGACGTCACCTACGCCTGGGACCTCGACGGCGACGGGGAGACCGACTCGACCGAGGCCGCCCCGTCCTGGACCTACGAGGACGCCGGCGACTACACCGTCGTGCTGACGGTCACCGACGCGACCGGCAAGAGCGCGACCTCACAGGTCGTCGTCAACGTCGGCAACACCGCGCCGACGGTGGAGATCCAGGTGCCGGTCGACGGCGGGTTCTACGCCTCCGGCGACGACATCCCGTTCGTGGTCGATGTGCAGGACGCCGAGGAGACGGTCGACTGCAGCGAGGTCGTGGTCCAGGAGGGTCTCGGACACGACATCCACGTGCACCCCAACCTGTCGGTCAACGGCTGCGAGGGCACCATCCGCACCGCGGCCTCGGCCGACCACGGACCTGACGCCAACACGTACGGCGTCCTCATCGCCAGCTACCGCGACGGCGGTGCCAACGACGGCGCCAACGCGCCCCTGCAGGGCAGCGACACCGTCATCCTCCAGCCCAAGCTGCGCCAGGCCGAGCACGCGACCAACCGCCAGGGCGTCGGCTACACCGGCTACGACGACAAGTCCGGCACCCGCCCCGGCGGCGGTGGCCTGATCACGGGCATGGGCAACGGCGACTGGGTGATGTTCGACCCGATGAGCCTGCTCAACATGACCGACGTGTCGATCCGCTACTCCGGTGGCCCGCAGTCCGGCGCCACCGTCCAGGTGCGGGCGGGTGCCGCGGACGGACCCGTCGTCGCGACCGTGCCGCTCGACGGCGGCACCCAGGGCCAGTACTTCTACAAGACCGTGAGCGCCGCCATCACCGCGCGTGACGCCGACGCGGGCGGCCGCCCGCTCTACTTCGTCTACGCCGGCAACGGCGAGATGAACTTCGACGAGTTCTCCGTCGAGGGGCAGGGCGTGGCCGGCAACACGTCCCCGGTGATCACCTCCGCCACGGCCACCCCGGCCGACGGGCTAGCGCCGCTCGACGTCGAGTTCGTCGCCGAGGCCAACGACCCCGACGGCGACGACATCACCTACGCGTGGGACTTCGGCGTCGAAGGCACCGACGACGACACCGCCAGCACGGCGACGGCCTCGTGGACCTATCCCGAGCCGGGCACCTACACCGCCACGCTCACCGTCGAGGACTCGACCGGCAAGTCGACCAGCCAGGCCGTCGACGTGACGGTGCGGCAGCCGTGCGCGACCGCACCCACCCCGGACGAGGGCTACGAGCTGCTCTTCGACGG
>DATIAB010000250.1:0-10558 GCA_035458265.1 Ornithinibacter sp.
AGGCGTATGCCGTGCCGCGCCGCAGCTCGGCCTCCTCACCTCCTCCCGTCGTGGTCGTGCCCGACGGGGGCGGGGTCACCCCACGGTCCAGGTGTCGCGTCCCCGCAGCAGGTCGGTGAGGTCGGCGTCGGTGGCCGGGCCGCCGGCGGTGGTGACGGCGGCCTCGACCTGGGCCCTGACGAGGTCGTCGTAGGTGGGCCGCGACACCTGGCGGAAGATGCCCATGGGCACGTGCGTCATCTCGGGGGTGTCCAGGCGCGAGAGCTGGAAGGCCTGCGACGGGTCGTCGAGGGCGGGGTCGTGCACCACGACGGCACCCGCCTCACCGCTGGCGGCCTCGGCCTCGGCGATGAACTTCATCGTGCCGGACCCCTTGCGCACCAGGACCTTGCGCTCGCCCTCGACTCCCACGGCGACCGGCTCCCCGGAGTGCAGCCGCACGATGCGGGCCTCCTGCTGGGTGCGGTCCTTGAGCACCTCGAACGCGCCGTCGTTGAAGATGGGGCAGTTCTGGTAGATCTCGACGAGGGCGGTGCCGCGGTGCTCGGCCGCCGCCCTGAGGATGCCGGTCAGCTCGGCCCGGTCGGACTCCATCGCCCGCGCCACGAACGTCGCCTCGGCGCCGAGCGCCAGCGACACCGGGTTGAACGGGCTGTCGACCGAGCCCACGGGGCTGGACTTGGTGACCTGGCCGACCTTGGAGGTGGGCGAGTACTGGCCCTTGGTCAGGCCGTAGATCTGGTTGTTGAACAGCAGGATCGTCATGTTGACGTTGCGGCGCAGCGCGTGGATGAGGTGGTTGCCGCCGATCGACAGGGCGTCGCCGTCGCCGGTGACGACCCACACCGAGAGGTCCTCGCGGCTCGTGGCCAGCCCCGTGGCGATCGCCGGAGCACGACCGTGGATCGAGTGCATCCCGTAGGTGTCGAGGTAGTACGGGAAGCGTGAGGAGCACCCGATGCCGGAGACGAAGACGATGTTCTCGCGCTTCAGGCCCAGCTCGGGCAGGAAGGACTGCACCGCGGCGAGGATGACGTAGTCGCCGCACCCCGGGCACCAGCGAACCTCCTGGTCGGAGGTGAAGTCGCGCTTGGTCTGCTTGGCGGCCTCGTCGGGAAGGTGGGGAACCGAGCGCAGGCCGCTGACCGGCATCCCGAGGTCGGTGGTGGTGGGGGTGCTCACGAGAGCTCCTCGAGGGTGGTGGAGATGACGTCGGCGAGCTCGACCGTGGAGAACGGCAGGCCGCGGACCGAGGTGTGTGACCGGACGTCGACGAGGAACTTCGCGCGCAGCAGCATCGAGAGCTGGCCGAGGTTCATCTCGGGGACGACGACGCGGTCGTAGGCGCGGAGCACGTCGCCGAGGTTTCCCGGGAACGGGTTGAGGTGTGTCAGGTGGGCCTGGGCGACGGGGTGCCCGGCATTGCGGACCACGCGCGTCGCGGCCGCGATCGGGCCGTAGGTGGAGCCCCAGCCGAGCACGAGGATGCGCGCGTCGGCCGTGGGATCGTCGACCTCGAGGTCGGGCACGGCGATGCCGTCGATCTTGGCCTGGCGCAGGCGGGTCATCAGGTCGTGGTTGTCGGGGTCGTAGGAGATGTTGCCCGTGACGTCGGCCTTCTCGATGCCGCCGATGCGGTGCTCGAGGCCGGGGGTGCCGGGCACCGCCCACGGCCGGGCCAGGGTGGCCTCGTCGCGCAGGAACGGGTGGAAGGTGGGCTCACCCTTGGGGTCGACCCCGTTGGTCACGCTCGCGAACTCGACGGTGAGGTCGGGCAGCCTGTCGACCTCCGGGACCGACCAGGGCTCGGACCCGTTGGCGAGGTAGCCGTCGGAGAGGATGAAGACGGGGGTGCGGTACGTCGTCGCGATGCGCACGGCATCCATCGCGGCGGTGAAGCACTCGGCGGGGGTCTTCGGCGCGACGATCGGCACGGGGGACTCGCCGTTGCGGCCGAACATCGCCTGCAGCAGGTCGGCCTGCTCGGTCTTGGTCGGCAGGCCCGTGGAGGGGCCGCCACGCTGGACGTCGACGATGATGAGCGGCAGCTCGAGCGAGACGGCCAGGCCGATCGTCTCGGACTTCAGGGCGACGCCCGGCCCGGAGGTGGTCGTGACGCCGATCGCCCCACCGAAGCTCGCGCCGAGGGCGATGCCGATGCCGGCGATCTCGTCCTCGGCCTGCATCGTCGTGACGCCGTGGCGCTTGAGCGACGCCAGCGCGTGGAGGATGTCGGATGCCGGCGTGATCGGGTAGGAGCCCAGCACGAGGGGGAGGCCTGCGCGGTGGGCAGCGGCGACCAGGCCGAGGGAGAGCGCGGTGTTGCCGGTGATGTTGCGGTAGGTGCCCGACGGCATCTTCGCGGGGGCGACGACGAAGGACGAGGCGAAGTCCTCGGTCGTCTCACCGTAGTTCCAGCCCGCGGTGAGGGCGGCGAGGTTGGCGGCGAGGATCTCGGGGCGGGCACCGAACTTGCTCCTGAGGAAGGCCTCGGTGCCGGTCGTGGGCCGGGTGTACATCCACGAGAGCAGACCGAGCGCGAACATGTTCTTCGCGCGCTCCTTCTCCTTGCGGGTCAGGGTCGTGAACTCCGCCAGCGCCTCGACGGTGATGCTCGTGAGGGCGACGGGGTGCACGTGGAAGGAGTCGAGGGAGCCGTCCTCCACGGGGTTCTCGGTGTAGCCGACCTTGGCGAGGTTGCGCTTGGTGAACTCGTCGGTGTTGACGATGATCGTCGCCCCGCGCGGGACGTCGCCGAGGTTGGCCATCAGCGCTGCGGGGTTCATGGCGACGAGGACGTCCGGGGCGTCGCCCGGGGTGAGGACGTCGTGGTCGGCGAAGTGCAGCTGGAAGCTGGAGACACCCGGCAGGGTGCCCTGGGGGGCCCGGATCTCCGCGGGGAAGTTGGGCAGCGTCGAGAGGTCGTTGCCCATGACCGCGGAGTCGCTCGTGAACCGGTCGCCCGTGAGCTGCATGCCGTCGCCGGAGTCGCCGGCGAAGCGGATCACGACACGGTCGAGCGTCTTGACGTTCTTGCTGCTCACGGGTCACCCTGGCTGGTCGGTCGGAGACGGGTCTGGTTCATGGGTCGCCGGGCCGCGGGCGCAGCGACTCCCCATCGTACGTCGCCGGTGGCGGTGCGGACCGGACGTGTTCAGGGCCGTGACCGGATGTTGTTCGACCGGCGTACGCTGGATGGTCATGGAGGGCTACGCAGCAGCAACGGCAGTCGTGCTCGCGGGAGTCCTGCTCGTCACCGCCGCGATGGTCGCGCGCAGACTCTTGGCGCCCCGGGCGGTCACCGAGGCCGGGCTGCGCACGTACGAGAGCGGTGTCGACCCCGTCGGCACGGGGTGGGCACAGAGCCAGATCCGCTACATCGCCTTCGCGTTCCTGTACGTCGTGTTCGCGGTCGACGCCGTCTACCTCTTCCCGTGGGCCCTCGTGCTGCGCGACCCCGAGCTCGGCGTCGCGTCCCTCGCGGAGGTCGTCGTGTTCGTCGGCGTCATCCTGGTGGGCCTGCTGCATGCCGGCCGCCGTGGGCTGCTGCGCTGGACCTGAGGATGCGCGATGAGCGACGACCTCGCCGGACCCCAGCTCGAGCCTCGGCGCGACGCTGAGACGGAACCCGGCCGGGGGCCAGAGCCAGCACCAGGACCAGCGCCAGGAGCGGCGCCTGAGGTCGACGCCCGCGCTGCGGCCACCCAGGACATCCGCAGTCGCCTCACCGGCCCGATCTCGGGCCGGTCCTTCCTCTCCCGGTCCCTGTTGTTCGCCGAGCTCGCGATGATCAGCTACCTCGACGAGCAGCCGGCCCGGGACGTCGCGGCGGTCATCGGGCTGGACCGCACGTCCTACCTGGACCGCGAGGGCCCCGAGGCGTTCGTCTTCAGCAACGACGACGACGTCGTCGTGGTCGTGCGCGGCACCGAGCCCCGGGAGTGGAGTGACATCCGCGACGACGCGAACGCCATCGCCGACCTGGCCGAGACGACCGGGCGCGTGCACCGCGGATTTCGCAGGGAGGCCGACGAGCTCTGGCCGCAGATCCGCCGGGAGCTGGCGGAGGTCAACCCGGACGACCGTCGGGACCTGTGGTTCTGCGGGCACTCCCTCGGCGGCGCCGTCGCGACGATCTGCGCCCTGCGCTGCGCAGTGGCCCAGGACATCCGCGGCCCGGCCGAGCTCTACTCCTACGGCAGCCCGCGCATCGGCAACAAGGACTACGTCCGGCACGCGCACCTGACCCACCGTCGTTGGGTCCACAACAACGACATCGTCACGCGTGTCCCTCCCCGGTCCCTCGGCTTCTCCCACGCCGAGCCGTTCCTCTACCTCGACGGCCGGGGACGGTGGAACCCCGCGCTCACCGCGGCGGGCATCGCCCGCGACCGCCGCGCGGCCTTCTGGCACGCCGTGCGGCGACGCCGGCTCGACAGCCTCGGCGACCACCTCATCGCCGGATACGTGTACGCGATCGGCGGTGCCCTGGACGCCCACGGCCCCATCGACCCCGACTCCAGGGCCGCGCGGGTGCTCATCCCGAGCCTGCCCGTGCGGCGAGCGCGGGCCGACGCCAGGCGGCTGCTCGACCGGCTCCTTCGCCGATGAGGCACGAGCCCAACGTCGCCGATCGTGATGCTTTGATGCAACGGCCGTGATGTTATGATGCACCATGCGCACGACTGTGACGATCAATGATGACCTTCTGGCCGAGGTCAAGGTCATTGCCGCCCGCCAGCACCGCACCATCGGCTCGGTCATGGAGGAGGCGCTGATGCGCTTGGTCGAGGAGGACAAGGCCCAGCCCGCGACTCGCGAGCGATATCGCCTCCCGGACTTCGGCTTCACCAGCGGGCTGCGTCCCGGGGTGGACCTGTACGACAAGGAGCAGGTGGCCGAGCTTCTCGGCGACAACGAACTCCCGAAAGGGATGTAGGGGTGCTGCTGCTCGACGTGAACATCTGCCTCTACGGGCTCCGTCCGGACATCGCCTCGAACGGACCACGGGTTCGACGGTGGCTCGAGGACGCGCTCAACGGCCAGGAGCGAGTCGGGGTCAGTGACGTGGTGCTCGCCAGCCTGATCCGGTTGGCCACCAATGCCAGCATGTTCCCCGATCCGCTCACTCCGGCGGCGGCGCTCGTGGCAGCTGACGCGCTGCGCGGGGCGCCGGCCAGTGCGTGGGTCTCGCCCACCTCCAGGCACTGGGACATCTTCGGGCGGCTCATCTCGACGCATCGGCTACGCGTCAACGACATCCCTGATGCCTGGTTGGCCGCTCTCGCCCTCGACCACGGGGCCACCCTGGTCACCCTCGATCGCGGATTCGCCCGCTTCGAGGGGCTGCGCACCCTCAACCCGGTGGCCTGAGCGGCATACGCTCTCCCCATGAGCGTCGACCTGCCCATGCCGCGTGTCGGTCCGGTCGCCGAGCACGCTCCCAAGCCGATCCGGGTCGTCCTCAACTGGGGTCGCCGCTACTCGCTGTGGGTCTTCAACTTCGGGCTCGCCTGCTGCGCCATCGAGTTCATCGCCACGTCGATGAGTCGCCACGACTTCATCCGCCTCGGGGTCATCCCGTTCGCGCCGGGTCCGAGGCAGGCCGACCTCATGGTCGTCTCCGGCACGGTGACCGACAAGATGGCACCGGCGATCCGTCGCCTCTACGACCAGATGCCCGAGCCGAAGTACGTCATCTCGTTCGGCGCCTGCTCCAACTCCGGTGGTCCGTACTGGGATTCGTACTCGGTCACCAAGGGTGTCGACCAGCTGATCCCCGTCGACGTGTACGTCCCCGGCTGCCCGCCCCGCCCCGAGGCGCTGCTGCAGGGCATCATCCGCCTCCAGGAGAAGATCGCCGACGAGAGGGTCAGCGGTGCCGCCATCGCCGCCCGCCAGCCCGGGCGCAGCGCCCCGACTCAGCGCTTTGCCGGGCACCGCACGGCCGCCGCGGGTGAGGTCACGCGGGATCTCGTGACCAAGCCATGAGCCCGTCACCGCAGCCCCGTCCTGCGAGGCCGACCCCGGGGCACGGCCCGGAGCTCTTCTCGACCCCGAGCCTGCTCGCCCTGGCGTTCGTCGCGTTCGTCGTCGAGCTCGCACTCTTCGGCGGTGTGGGGGCCATCGCCCACCACGCGGCCGGGGGTGGCCTGCGCGGCTGGCTCGCCGCGGCCGCCGCCACCGCGGCCGTCATCCTCCTGTGGGGGCTGTTCATGGCGCCCAAGGGCAGGTTCCGCCTCGGCCCCGGCGTGCGCGTCGTCGTGGCTGCAGTGCTGTGCCTGGCCACGGCCTACGGCCTGGTGGATGCCGGGTGGTCGGCCTGGGGGTGGTTCGTCGGCATCGCGGGACTGGCCGTCGTCGCTGCGCAGCTCGTCCTCCCGACGGCCGACCACCAGCGCACCTGACCGGGCTCGAGGCCAACCAGTTGCGGGCTTGACCGGCGGCTGACCTGCCGTTGGCCCACTCGCCGCCCACTCCTCACCGGACGTTCTTCTCGACGCCCCCCGGGCGACGGGAGCCGACTCCTAGCGTGCGTCGGGGGAAATCGCCCCTGCCGACCCGACCGCCCTGGAGAGCCCACCATGGATTTCGACCCCGATGACATCAGCAGCAACCCCGCCACCGACACCTCGTTCGCGGAGGTGGTGGCCCGCCGGCTGTCGCGCCGGTCGGCCCTGACCGGCGGCATGGCCGTCGCGGCCGGGTTCCTGACGACGAGCATCGCCGGCGCCCAGCCTGCTGCCGCCACTCCCACGCCTGCGGGCGGCCCAGCGGGTGAGCTGCTGGGCTACACCCCGGTGCCGCTGAGCACGTCGGACGACATCGTCGTCCCGGCCGGGTACACCGCCACCGCGTTCGTCCCGTGGGGTACTCCCATCCTCGGCGCCTTCCCTGCGTTCGTCCCGGGAGGCAACTCGGCTGTCGAGCAGGAGCAGCAGGTCGGCATGCACCACGACGGCATGCACTACTTCCCGATCGGGCGGGGCCCGGCCGGCAACGAGCGGGGACTGCTCGTCCTCAACCACGAGTACACCGACGAGGGGTACCTGCACACCGGCACCGCCATCGTGCCGCCGGTGGCGACGTGGACCCTGGAGATGGTCCGCAGGTCCCAGGCCGCGCACGGCGTGTCGGTGGTGGAGATCCGCCGGGGCGACGACGGCCAGTGGTCGGTCGTGCGCTCGGACCTCAACCGTCGGATCACGGCGACCACGCCGATGTCCTTCGCCGGTCCTGCCGCGGGCCACGAGCTGCTGCGCACCACGGCCGACCCGGACGGCATCCGGCCGCTCGGCACGTTCAACAACTGCTCACACGGCGTGACTCCGTGGGCCACCTACCTGGCCTGTGAGGAGAACTTCAACGGCTACTTCCGAGTCGACCCGGGGGCCTACACCCCGGAGCAGGCTGCCCTGACCAGCCGCTACGGCGTGGGAGGGGACCGCAACTTCTGGGCCACCCACGACGAGCGCTTCGTCGTCACGCCGGCCGAGCCGCACGAGCCCAACCGGCACGGCTGGGTCGTCGAGATCGACCCGTTCGACCCCGACTCGACTCCCGTCAAGCGCACGGCCCTCGGAAGGGTCAAGCACGAAGGCGCCTTCGTGCACGTGTCCAGGGGCGGCCGTGTCGTCGTCTACACCGGTGACGACCAGGTCAACGAGTACATGTACAAGTTCGTCAGTGCGGGAAACTGGCAGTCGCTGCGCGCCCGTGGGCTCAGCCCTCTCGACGTGGGCACCCTGTACGTCGCGAGGTTCGACGACGACGGGTCCGGGCAGTGGCTCCCGCTGGTGCACGGCCAGGGCCCGCTCACGACCGCGAACGGCTTCGCGGACCAGGGTGACGTCCTCGTGAGGACCCGGCTGGCCGCCTCGGCCCTCGGCGCGACGCGCATGGACCGTCCTGAGTGGGCGACGGTGGACCCGAACACCGGCATGGTCTACCTCACCCTGACCAACAACACGAGCAGCGGCAAGGTCGAGAACGCGGCGAACCCGCGCACCCCCAACCGGTGGGGGCACATCATCCGCTGGGAGGAGGCTGGTGGGGACCACGCCGCGACGACCTTCGAGTGGGACCTGTTCGCCATCGCCGGGCAGGGCCGCAGCAGCGGCGACGGCTCGACGATCGCCGACGAGGACGCCTTCGGCTCCCCCGACGGCCTGTGGTGTGACCCGGACGGTCGGGTGTGGATCCAGACCGACGGCAGCCAGCCGGCCGGCGCGAACGACCAGATGCTGGCCGCCGACCCCTACCGCACCGACGCCGCCGGGGTCCCGGAGATCAAGCGCTTCCTGACCGGGGTCGTCAACTGCGAGGTCACCGGTGTCGTCACCACCCCCGACCAGCGCACGATGTTCGTCAACATCCAGCACCCCGGTGACGGCGGCGGCAGCACCTGGCCACGGCTCGACGGCATCACGACGCCCCGCTCGTCCACCGTCATCGTCACCAAGGACGACGGCGGCGTCATCGGCACCTGACCCGACGGGCAACAACCACCCACGGTGGGGTGCCGGAGGCGCAGCCGGTCGCGCGTCCGGCATCCCACCGTGAGGGGATGCCGTGTGGTGGGGTGCCAGGGGCGCAGCCAGTCGCGCGCCCGGCACCCCACCGTGAGGGGGATGTCGTGTGGTGGGGTGCCAGGGGCGCAACCAGTCGCGCGTCCGGCATCCCACCGTCATTGCCCGGTGCCAGGTGCACCGCGGATCCGCCCCACGGAGCCCGACCTCGATAGGCTGCCGACGTGGCTGACGAGACGCGGGTGGTCCAGGCCGGGCAGTGGCGTCACGCCCTGGCCGGCGCCCGCGACGAGGGGTTCACCTTCTTCGACTGGCTCAGCGCCGTCGACCGCACCTACGACGAGGCCGCACCGGGCTTCGACGTCACCGCGCACCTGCTCGACGTCGGCACCCCGGGCGCCCTGCGCGGCATCCTGCTCGTGGCCCGGGTCGGCGACGGCGCGCCCGTCGACTCGGTCACCGGAGTCTTCGCCGGAGCCGCGTGGCACGAGCGCGAGACCCACGAGATGTTCGGCATCGACTTCGCCGGCTTCGACGACGGCAGCGGCGAGGGCCTTCGCCCCCTGCTGCTGCCGGACGGCTTCGAGGGCACCCCGCTGCGCAAGTCCTTCCAGCTCGCGGCCCGGGCCTCGAAGCCGTGGCCGGGTGGCAAGGAGCCCGGCGAGGGCCACGAGTCCGTCAAGTCACCCAGCCGCCGACGGGTGCAGGCGCCCGGAGTCCCGCCCCCCGAGTGGGGGCCCCGGTGACCCTGCTGGAGGTGACACTGCGCGCGGCATCGGTGCTCGCGGCCTTCCTCGTGCTCCCGCTGCTCGTCGGCCAGGCCGAGCACAAGGTGATGGCCCACATGCAGGGCCGGCTCGGACCGATGTACGCGGGTGGTTTCCACGGGTGGGCGCAGCTCGTCGCCGACGGGGTGAAGTTCGTCCAGAAGGAGGACATCACCCCCCGCGCCGCGGACCGGTGGGTCTTTCGCCTCGCTCCTGCCGTGGCGCTCATCCCGTACCTGGTGGCGATGGCGACGATCCCGATCCACCCCGGTGTGGCCGCCGTCGACGTGCCCGGCTCGCTCGTCCTCGTGCTCGCTGCCACCTCCGTCGGCGCGCTCGGGACCCTCATGGCCGGCTGGGCCAGCGCGAACAAGTACGCCCTGCTCGGTGGCCTGCGTGCCGCCGCCCAGCTCGTGTCCTACGAGCTGCCCATCGTGCTGGCGCTGGCGTCGATCGCCATGGCCGGCGGGTCGCTCTCCCTCGTGGCGCTCACCGAGGCCTGGTCGCCCTGGTGGATGCTGTGGCAGCTGCCGGGCGCGCTCGTCTTCATCGTCGCGGCCTGCGCCGAGCTGCAACGTCCCCCGTTCGACATGCCGGTCGCCGACGCCGAGCTCGTCATGGGGGCCTGGACGGAGTACACGGGGCTGCGGTTCGCCTTCTTCCTGCTCGCCGAGTACGCCGGCATCGTCGTCATGTCGCTGCTCTTCGCGGTGCTGTGGCTCGGCGGCTGGCACGGCCCGTTCGAGGAGTCGCTGGGCTGGCTGTGGACCCTGCTCAAGGGGCTGGCCGTCGCGGTGCTCGTCATCTGGGTGCGGGTCGCGTGGCCCCGCCTCCGCGAGGACCAGCTGCAGCGCCTCGCGTGGCTCTGGCTCGTCCCGATCGCGCTCGTGCAGCTGTTGCTGACCGGCGCCGGGGTGGTGATGGGCTGGTGAGCCCGCTGCCCGGCATCCTCAAGGGTCTGATCACGACGGCCCGCACCGCGCTGCGCCCCACGCACACCGCGGAGTACCCCGACGTCGCGCCCGACCTGCCGCCGCGCAGCCGCGGCGTCATCGCGCTGCTCGAGGAGAACTGCACGTCGTGCATGCTCTGTGCGCGCGAGTGCCCCGACTGGTGCATCTACATCGACTCGCACAAGGAGACGATCCCGGCGACGACCGAGGGCGGGCGCGACCGCCAGCGCAACGTCCTCGACCGCTTCGCCATCGACTTCAGCCTGTGCATGTACTGCGGCATCTGCATCGAGGTCTGCCCGTTCGACGC
>DATIAB010000251.1:0-36704 GCA_035458265.1 Ornithinibacter sp.
AGAGATCCGTTGGAGCTCGGGTTCGTCGAGGACTCCGACGACGGCACCGATGGCCCGGTCGGTCTCCGGGAGCGGTGTCGGCGCCACGTGGGGAAGCAGGCTCGGCAGGGGCGGAAGCCACGGGGGTCGGGGCTCCGGTCCACCGAGCAGGCGATGGGCCCGGCACACGGCCTCGATGATCGGCGCCACGCCGACCTCGGCACCGGCGGCGGCACCGGCGGCCCCGGCGGCCCCGGCATCCGACGATGTCGCGGTGAGGGGGCGCGGGCCGGGCTGGTGCAGGGTGAGGTGGGGTGCCGGGTCGGCAACCGCATCGCTCACGGTCGCGGCCTGGAACGTGACGAGGGACCCCTCGCCCCCGCGGCACAGCGCACGCCCGGGAGTGCTTGACCGGATGCCGGCTGCCGCGGCGTCCTCGAGGATGTCGACGGAGTCGGCCCGGTCCCGGACCCGGAAGGCGATTCGCAGGTTGACGTTGGCCTGGATCTCCGCGGTGACCGCCCCGGCGGGGCGCTGCGTGGCGAGGACGAGGTGGATGCCGAGCGAGCGCCCCAAGGCAGCCAGCCGCACGAGGCCGCTCACGAAGTCGGGCACCTCGTCGACCAGTGCCTTCAGCTCGTCGACCACGACGACGAGCCGCGGCACGCTCTCGGCACCGGAGGGTTGGTTGCGGCGGTAGCCCTCGAGGTCGCTGGCCCCGACCGCCGCGAAGATGCGCTCGCGCCGCCTGAGCTCGGCGCCCAGCGAGCGCAGTGCCCGGGCCACGAGGTGGTCGTCGAGGTCGGTGACCAGCCCGACGACATGGGGCAACCGGGCGCAGGCACCGAAGGCGGCACCGCCCTTGAAGTCGACGAGCACGAAGGTCAGCTCGTCGGGTGGGCAGGACGTCGCCAGGGAGGTGACGAGAGTGCGCAGGAACTCCGACTTCCCCGATCCCGTCGTGCCGCCGACGAGCACGTGTGGGCCGTCGTGGACGAGGTCGATCGAGAAGGGCCCGTCGGGCGTCACGCCGACGACGGCCGCGGGGGTCGCGGGACGTCCGGCCCGGTCGCGCCAGCGGGACGCGACCTCGGTCGGCGCGAGGTCGCGCCCACCCCACGCCTGTGTCAGCGACAGCGCCAGTGGCAGGCCGCCGCGGGCGCCGTCGCTCGTGCGCAGCGGGGCCAGTGCTCTCGCGACGCGATCAGCCCACCACCCTCCGACGAGGTCCAGGGTCACGGCGGTGCCGGTGGGCGAGTCCGCGCTCTCGAGCACGTGCCTGCCGTCGGGCCCCGGCGTCACCACGGTGACAACGCCGCCGGGCACGCCCGAGCGCTCGGTGGCGGCGACGATCACGTGCACCCCGGCATCCAGTGCTCGTGTGACCAGGGCGAAGGCCCCGCCCACGACGGCCTCCGCCTGCGGCACGACGAGGACGCGGTGCCGGGCGGTTCCCGGGCTGGGTCCCTCGGGTGAGAGGAGATCCGCCAGGTCGGCGCTGTGGGGCAGGAGCCCCACCCATTCCCATGGCTCGCCGGAAGCGGCAACGGAGAGGGCCAACCGGTGCGGGGGAAGGACGGCGCAGAGCTGGCCGATGAGCATCCGGAGGTGTCCGTCGGTCGTCTCCGGGTCTCCGACCACGGCCAACCCTCGGCATCCAGCGAGGTCGATGATGACGGGGACGTCCTCCACTGTGGGGTGCGTCCTGCCGGTGCCGTCGAGCCAAGCCACCCGGGTGGCCGCGGCCCCCGTGCCCGTGCGGAGCGGGATCCCGTCGCCGTCGACGCCACCGGCCCAGAGTCCGGGAAGCACGTGCTCCACGGTCGTCAGCACGGTGTGGGGGTCGGGGTGGGCCTGACGCAGCCGAGCGGTCTCGTCACCCAGGGCGAGGCGCAGCCGCCCCCGGGCCACCTCGACGTCGAGGGCGTGAGCGGCGAGCGCCAGCCGTTGCGACCGCCCCGAGCCCCACCGGTCGCCGAGGGCGCTGGCCAACAGCACGAGGGGACCCATCAGCGCGAACACGAGCAGGTAGGGCCCCAGCACGAAGGCCAGTCCCACACCGACGGGCACGGGCACGAGGGCCGCGATCCAGGGGATCCGGACGCGGTGCCGCTCCGGGGGAGGGGGCGGGCACGCGATCTCGACGGGTCCGAGGTCCGGCCGAGCCCCGGTGGACGGCCGCACGACGAGGGTGCCGTCGCCGGGCTGGTCGAGCGGGAGTCCCCGACCCGCGACACGGCGCAGGCGCAGCGACGACGAGCCGACGACAATGGTGGACGCGGCGTCAACGGGTGTGGCGCCGGTGATCGGGGCGCCGTCGACGGACACGCCGTTCGTCGACCCCTCATCGCGCACGCTGACTCCGGCCGGGCCGACCTCGAAGACGGCGTGCACGCGGCTGAGGGCATCGTCGGCCAGAGCCAGCCCGGCATCCGGTGCCCGGCCGACGGACACCCCCGGCGGCAACAGCGGGTGGGAGCGCCCGGCATCCGGCCCACCGGTCACGACGAGCTCGAGGACGCCTGGGGTCACCACCACCCGGCGCGATGCACAGGCCGCGGGGGCCACGGCGATCGAGGCACCGTGGACGAGCGGGGGCCTCCCCACGGCCGCGTCCGGCTCCACGCGTTGCCCGCGGCTGGTGAGGCCGGGAACGGGCTCACCGAGGTGGTCGGCCAGGGCTCGGCAGAGGTCGGCGGCGCACTGGTCGCCCGCCCACTCGACGACGACGTCGACGACCAGCGGCCGACGGCGCGGCACGTGCACCGTCAGAGTCATCTCCATACGTCCCCCTCGCGCTTCCCCCGAACCCCACGTGAACCCACCTGGGCAGCCCCGTGCCACCCACCGTAGACAACCGCCCCGACGGCGCCGCGGAGTTTTCCACAGGGGTGCTCGCCCAATCGTCCACAGGCCCCGCCCTCCCCGGTTCGGCAGACTAGTTTCATGTTCAACCACCCGCGGCGAGGTGCCGGTGAGCCCTGAACCGGAGCGCGGGACGCCGAGGCCCGCGAGGGCCAGCGGGACAGGCGGATCAGTCCGGCCGGCGAGTTCGTCGTCGTGCAGGTGCGCCAACGCACCGCCGGTGGTCGCTGACTCTTCTCGGGCGCCCCGGGCCGAGGCCCGTCTGCGGTCCTGCTGACAGGAAATGCTCATCCGGGACCGACCGCGCCGGCACGGATCTCGGTTACCCATCGCGTCGGCCGGACCATTGCATGTCCGGGAGGCCGCTCGTCGAACAGAAGCCTGGCGTCGGCGGTCCGGGCGTAGCGTTGGTGCGTGCCCGACCCGCTGCTCATCGCGCGCAACCCCGACCCGGCATCCAGCCTGCCGTTCCTGGTGCGCATCCCCCTGGGTGAGGGGATCGTGCTGCGAACCAAGGAGACCTGGCCGCGCACGAGCAAGGTCTACTGCTACCGCCACGACGAGCCATGGAGCCAGGACGCGGAGATCGTCGAGGAGGTGCCGCTGCGCTCGGTGACGCGGCGGGGCGCGGCCATCGAGATCGTCGCCGACCGCACGCGGGAGTCGCGCAGCCAGTTCGTGCTGACGCGGGCGCGGGGCAGGGAGATGATCTTCTGGCAGAGCCCGCGGGTGACGAAGGCGGCCCGCCCGAACGTCGCCCTGCCGACAGCCCGGGCGGCGGGGGTGACGGACCTCGAGATCGTGGTCGACACCCGCGAGCGCTACGCGTGGAAGTTCACCCACCAGCAGGCCAGTACGCGCAAGGCGGCGCTTCCGGTCGGGGACTACGGCTCGTTCGTCGACGACGAGCTCGTGGCGGTGGTCGAGCGCAAGTCGCTCGCCGATCTCGCGGGGTCGCTGACCTCCGGGCGCCTCGCGTACCGTCTGGCGGCGCTGGCCGAGACGCCACGGGCGGCCGTGGTCGTCGAGGACCGGTACTCGGCGGTCTTCAAACTCGAGCACGTGCGGCACTCGCTCGTCGCCGACCAGCTGGGGGAGTGCCAGGTGCGGTGGCCCTCCGTGCCGATCATCTTCGCCGAGAACCGATCGCTGGCGGAGGAGTGGACCTTCCGCTTCCTCGGCGCCGCCGTGCAGGAGCACGCGACGGGGCAGGAGGCGCGCCGGCTCCTCCCGGACGGCGCTGACGAGGCGGGTGCTCGGGCCCGTGACGTGCGCTAGGTACCTCCCGTGACCCGTCAGTGGACCGACGAGGCCTGGCTGGCGCAGGTGCACGCGTGGATCGATGGGCGGCTGGAGGCCCTCGGGGTGACCCGGACGGGCGAGATCGAACAGCCACACGTCGAGGTGTGGTCGACCGTGCTGCGGGTGCCGACGCAGGGTGGGCCGGTGTGGTTCAAGGCCAACCACGCTCCGCTGGTGCATGAGGCCGCCCTGGTGAACCTGCTCGCGGCGCGGGTGCCTGACCGGGTGCAGGCACCGCTGGCGTGCGACACCGATCGCGGCTGGCTGCTCATGAGTGACGCCGGGGACCGGCTGCGAGAGGTCGTGGAGTCGGAGCAGAGCCTGGACGGATGGTTGGAGGTGCTCGACGGCGCAGCCCGCATCCAGCTCGCCCTCGAGGACGACGTCGACGTGCTGCTCGGCCTCGGCGTGCCGGATCTGCGACTGGACGTGCTGCCGGCGAGGTACGACGCGCTCATGGACGAGATCGGCGCCGAGCCGCGCTTCCGCAAGGCGGCCGCGCTCGTGAGGGTGCTTGCTCGCGACCTCGCGCCGTACGGCATCCGGGAGACGGTGCAGCACGACGACCTCCACGACGGGCAGGTGTTCGTGCGAGACGGCAGGCACTGGGTCATGGACTGGAGCGACGCCTGCGTGTCCCACCCGTTCTTCACCCTGGCGGTGACCCTCGAGGGCGTGATCGCGTGGGGGATCGACGACGTGGAGGCATCGGTCGACGTCACGCCGTTCCGTGATGCGTACCTGGCGCCGTACGCCAACGCCTACCCGTTGCTCTCGTCCTCTGACCTCATCGAGGCTGCTCGCCTCGCCACGCGCCTGGGCTGGGCGTGCCGGGCGGTCAACGGCCACGTCGTCGGGCACAACGCCCACACGATCAGGCGGCTGACGATGTTCCTGGACGGTCGCGTCGGCGACTGATCCGCACGCGGGCTCGAGGATCGTCGCCGGTGGTGATGTGGACGAACTCCATCGGATGATCTCAGGGTCGCGCCGCACTGGTCGGCCGCATGCCTAGCGGGCAGGCGTGAGCCATTGCAGCAACGACTCCGACACCGCGGGCTGTGAGAACAGCGAGCAGTGCCAGGTGCGGCTGGTCGAGCCGAGCTCGAGGCGGTGGCCGGGGGCGATGCGGAACTCGGGGCGCGAGGCGACGGCACACACGCCGCCGGTGGGAACGACGATGTCGTTCGCCTCCCCCTCGAAGACGCGATCGACCACCCCGTCCACGCCGCGCACGAGCTGAAGCAGGCGCCCGGTCGGCTCGAACTCGACGTCGATCCCATACTGTTCGGTGCCGTCACCGGCGAGGAAGCCCAGGGTTTTGACGTCAGTGCCGAGTGGCTGCATGGCCACCAGCCCAGGCAGAGTGCCCACGGCGCCGACAGCCAGCACCTGAACCAGCGTGAGCACCCCTGCCATGACGTCCGTGACGACAGACCACGGACCGTCCGGGATGAGGTTGATCATGGTGCTGATCCGGTCAAGGAACTCCTTGAGCCGATCCGGGTTGGCCAGCGCCGTGCCCCCGTTGGGCGTGGCGACGTAGACGATCTTCCGCACGTCGAGCGGCGCGTCCGGGCCCTGCATCTCTTCCGCCAGCTTGCGGGCGACGAGCCCCCCACGGCTGTGGCTGATGATGTCGACGGGCCAGCGTCTGCCGGGCGGCAGCAGAGGAAGGAGCCGCTTGACGTT
Source organism: Ornithinibacter sp. (assembly GCA_035458265.1). GTDB lineage: Bacteria > Actinomycetota > Actinomycetes > Actinomycetales > Dermatophilaceae > Fodinibacter. The sequence continues at coordinate 5,839 of DATIAB010000251.1, forward strand.
GTCGTCGAGGCTCGCGGAGAGGGTGTGGTGGTCGAAGGCCATCACGTGACCGTCGTAGGCGGCGTGCAGCTTCATGAACGTTTCGTCGGGCAGCCCCGCGAACGCGCCATGGCTGCTGCTCGCAGTGCCGTGCAGGAACAGGAGCACGCGACCGTCGCCGATCCGGCCCCAGTTCGGCAGTGAATCGGACCCTGCCTTCCGGAACGCGTTCGGGGTGAGCCGGCGCAGGCCGTACGGGTGGCTCTTCTCCTCGAAGTGCCGGGCTACGACCGTCGCCGCGCGCCCGACCAGCTTCTCCACGAGCGGCACCACGAAAACCGACAGGAGCTTCGCCCCGATGGCGGCTGCGAGGCCGCGCTCACCGCCCTCCGTGCCCTCGGGCGGATCCACCGCCACGGTGCGATCGACGGTGAAGGCGGCAACCCCTGGCGCCTCGAACTCGGTGCTCGGCAGGTGCCAGGTCACGACCCCCGCCTCGTCGACCATCATCAGGACCTGCGGTTGCTCAGGCCCCAGGTCGGGCACCCGAAGCGTCATCCCCGGGGCACCATCAGGGGCGCGCAGGTCCTCGCCGAGCACCGGTGCTTCGGTGGCGCGCACCTCGAGTGCGTACAACTGCTGGAAATCGCTGGTGTCCAGTGCCGCGATGAACGCGTCGGTGGAGTTGGACTCGGCCCGCGTTCCGCCCAGCACCCCATCCTTGAGCTCCGCCGTTCCGACGAGGTTGGGCGCCTGAAGGGAGACGCCGGGCTGCAGCGTGACGGGGCTCGAACTGCCGTTGAGTATCTCTGCCACGCGTGCTCCTCGGGTTGGTGCGGGTCTACTCGGTTCGGGTCAGGCGCAGCTTGGGGTGTCCGTAGAAGACGTACGCGAGCGGGGTCGCCGTGCGGACGCCCCCGTCGGTGAAGGACCGGCGCATCAGCCGCAGCGCCTCGCCCACGCTCTCCCCCTGGTCCAGCACGCGGTTGTAGAAGCCCGAGCTGAGCTCGAGAGCAAGGTCGTCGTCGACGTTCCACAACGGCGCAACGAAGCCACGCGCACCGGACCGGATGAACGCTCCTGCCAGCCCCCCGTAGCCGTTCAGCGTGTAGGCCGCCGCGCCCACCTGACAGGCATTGAGGAAGACGAATGGCTTGGCGGAGCGGCCAAGGGCGGACCCCTCGATGGCCAGCGGCCCGAGGAGCCGCCGGTCGTCGAGCAGGATGCCGGTGTGCTGGAGGTTCGTGCTGTCGGCCTGGCCGTGGCAGGCGAAGTGCAGCACCACGGGGCGGTAGGGCTGCCCGTGGTGCTCAATCTGGTCATCGAGCAGCCGCGCCACGGAGGACTCGTCGATCGGGACGATGACGGCGTCGTAGGCAAGGGCCAGTTCCTCCGCCTCGCGCACCGCGCCCGGCAGCGCCTTGACGCCGGCCTTGGTGTAGTCGCCCTTGACGACCGCCATGGTCGGTGCTTCGACCACCTCCTGCGGCGGGGCGGGTGGCCGGTCCGGCCCGAAGGCCTGTGGCACCGGTGACAGCCAGCGGCCGATCGACCACTGCGCACCAAGCAGCAACGGGCCGTCGAGCGCCTTCGCGCGTTGACCCGTGATGAACCGGTCAGGCTCGAGGTAGGCGAGCTCCCACGGAACGAAGGGCTCACTGGTCATCAGCAGGAGGGTGGGCACAGTGCCCTCCGGGACGGCATCCCAGATTGCATCAAGGAGGCGCCAGAACTGCGTTGGATACGCCGATGCCACCTGCACACCCAACCCGGTGACGTCTGCGAGGAGCAGAGGCCTGCCCTTGTCAGCGGGAAGCTGGGCCATCAGGGCGTTCGCGAAGGCCTCGGCAGTACCGTCTCGGAACTCGGTGGTGACCCGTTCACTGGGCTGAGCCACGTGGTGCGGGGTCGTGAACAGCCACTCGACCTCAGGGCGGCCGGGGGTCGTGCGAATGGTCACGGTGAGGTCGGGGTTGGTGGTGGGAGCTGCTGCGACGAGCCCTGTCCCACCCCAGCGCGCACCCCGATCGGGAGTGTCGGCGTCTTCGAGGGGCTGATCACCCTCGGGGATCACATCGAGCTCGCACCACGCGTCGCCGACGATGGCGCCCTCGTGCGCATAGGTGACTCGCAGCCTGCGAGTGGTCCGCGTCGGGACCGGCTGCGCCACGACCGGCACCTTGACGGTCCCCGTGGGTGCTTCACGATCCACCACGAGCGGGAACTTGATGCCCTTCGGAAAGTCGAATCCAAGACCCGCGACCTGGACCTCGAACGTCACCGTGGCCCCCACGCGGAACAGCACGACCGGGCCGGCCCCTGCTGGTTGAACCGGTCGCTCGGACGTGAAGCCCACTTCGAGGTCGAATGGCATTCTCGCTGCCACGATCGCCGGGGCGTTGGTGCGGGGGAAAGCGTGGAACCGGCCGGTCGACTCCTCAGCAGACAGTCCTGGGGCGGTGTCGGGGTCCGCGGTGCCCTGGGCCGCGGACGGTGGGTCGCCGTTGTGGGTCACAGACTCTTCGTCAGCGGTCGCTGACTCGTGCCCGTCCTCGCCCTGACCACTCCAGTCGGGGGCGGCCGGCGCCACGCCGCGTTCGCCCGTTCCGGCTTCGCCTGATCCACTGCCGCCGTATCCGCCCCGGCCAGCGCCGTATTCGTCGTCGGCATATCCAACCCCGTATGCGACGCTTCCCCCGTACCCAACACCGTGAAGGTAGCCCCCCTTGGTGATGGCCTCGCCTTCTCCCTGCCACCCCCGCGGGTCGGAAGGGGGCTGCGGCTCAGGTTCGGGCGCGGCGGGGGGCGATGGTGCGCTGGAATGCGGTGGAGGTGATGAGTGGCCCCCGGAACCCCGGTCACTGCCGTCAGCGATGACCACCCCGATCACCTCGGGCCCGCGCACGACCACGGTCCCGGCGGACAACTGTGACTCGGCGTCGACGCCGGTCTGCGTCGCCAGATCCACGACCCTCGAGGGGGTGAGCGTGTCGAGCCGCAGGACGTCACGTAGTGGCGCGTTGCTGTCGGAACGTCGGGCTGCACGCGCCACCAACCCGGCACTGACGACGGTGTAGCGCACAGGTTGGCAGGTTCGGTCGAGCACGACTGTGCTCGCCTCAGGCGCCAGCGCGGCCACTGCGCGGAGCGCCACGGCGGCGGTCAGGTCGGCATCGAGCAGAAAAGCCCCAGTGAGACGCAGATCAGATGCAGCCACGTACATCAGTGTGGGGCGGTTCGGGGGGAACACGCAACCGCGCACGCAATGGAATGTGCCCGGCAAATGTGCTTTCCGGTACGGACGGCGAGGTCTGAAGAGCACCACTGCCTCGTGCCATCCCAGCCGCCCCCATAAACGGCTCACCCACCGACGAAGAAGGATTGAGCCGCGTCGGTGCAGCCCTGTTGGACCGGCTCGCCGTCGGCACGTGGTTCCAATTGCCCCGGGAGGAAGTAGTCATTCGGGGGGGCGGTTGTCCGGAGTGCGCTGGCGGCGAAGGACCAGCGAGTGCCGCGGCGGACCTGGGTTAATGCCCAGGCCACCGGGGTCTCGTGACAATTGGTTCTCCTGCCCGAGGAGCCATTCAGTTCGGGGCGTTCGAACGACGATGAATGGCTACTTCTTCGAGACGTGGGGAAGAAGAATGCAGTGTCGTGCCGCGACACGGCTCGTCCAGGAGTGGCCGCCACTGGCAATCCACTGGACATGACCCGTCGTGGTCTTTGACGCTGAGGCCCCATATCAGAATTCCTCCGACCAGCTGCGCCAGCAGGTGTAGCCTTCAGAGAACTGACAACCATGCGCCACATGGGCCCTCTCAGGGGGTAGGCATGACATCGACGATGACGATCCCGAGGCCGGGACGGCGCTCGAAGAAGTGGGTCGTGCCAGGCCGGGTCGCTCTGGTGGTGGCCGTGGTGGTGGTCACAGCAGGCTGTCGGCACGGGGAGGCGGCTGACGACGACCTGCCATCCGTCAGTCCGTCCACCAGCCCCACCGCGAGCCCCACCATGAGCAGCACCACGCCGCAGAGCTCGAGCACGTCGACGCCGCCGACCCAGACTCCGACCTTCACGCCGCCTCAGCCGACCGACCTGTCCGGACCGTGATGTCCCGTCGCGCGAGCGTGACCGCGGGTCTCGCCGCGCTCACGACAGTGGTTGCCCTGACACTGGCAGGCGCGGGCTGGCTCGTGCCGGGCTTGCGTCAGGACGCCGTGCTGGTTGCCACCCTCGGGACCGTCGCGCGCAATGACATGGGGCCCGGGGAGCTGGATGCCGCAGGCTCCTCGAACCACACCAACTACCTCGTCGTCGGCACGGACCAGCGGCATGTCCCCGTCGGAGCGCGCCGCGACATCCGCGGCGAGCGCGCCGACGTGATCATGCTCTGGTCCGTCAGGGCAGACGGCGGAACACTCGTCCTGAGCATCCCTCGAGACCTGCGTGTCAACGTGCCCGGCCATGGAGACGGGAAGTTGGGAGGGGCCCTGGAGTACGGCTCGGCCCCGCTGGTCGACGCGGTCCGGGCGCTGACCGGGGCCCCGGTCCACCACTACGTCGAGCTCGAGTTCTCGGCCTTCGTCGCGGCAGTCGACCGCGTGGGAGGGCTGGAAGTCGACCTCGCCTCGCCTGCCCGCGACCGGGGCACCGCGCTCAACCTGCCGGGCGGCACGCAGACGCTCGGAGGCACCGAGGCGCTGGCCTTCGTCCGGTCGCGGACCCACGAGGAGCTGGTCGAGGGCCATTGGGTCAAGGACGACTCGGGAGACCTCGGGCGGATTGGGAGACAGCACGTCCTGCTCTCCAGCGTGACTGACGCGATCCGGCGCTGCGGGGGGCTCCAGTGCGTCGAGCTGCTCGCCGACCTGGGTGGGGCCGTCACCCTGGACCGGACGTTCACCACGGACGACTTGCGCGCGCTCGCGACCGCGGTGACCGGCGAGGCATCCCGGGTGTCCACGGCCGTTCTCCCCACGCATCCGGCGCGGGCACCGGATGACTCGATGTCACCCTTCCCACCGGCGCACCTGGGCAGTGTCGGCTACCGCCACCTGGACCACCCGGCGGCCCGCCCACTGCTCGAACAACTCCTTCCGGCTCCAGGGCCTCGGGGGGCGACCGGGTCATGACTCGTGTCGACGAGGTCGGCTCAGGGGCAGGTCCCGAGCCCAGCCAGGAGGCCCCCTGGCGTGCACAGCGCTTCGACGTCTTCGTCGTGCGAGCAGAGGAGGACCGCGACTGGGTCGAGGGCTTCCTCCTGGCTGGCCTGCGGGAAGCCGGAGTGCGCTGCCTCGACGAGTCCCAGTTCCCTCTCGGACCCCCTGAGCTCAAGATGTTTGCAGACGCGGTGGAGCAGTCCGATCGCGTCCTGCTCGTCGTGTCGCCCGCCTTCCTCAACGACTCGCGAGCTGGGTTCGTCAAGTGGCTGGCTCTGCACTTCGGCGACGAGCAGTCGACGTGGCCAGTCCTCTCGCTGATCCGCGAGCCCGTCGAGCGGTTACCTCCCGAACTGGGTCTGGGGCGCCGCCTGGACCTGACCGTGGAGGACCGCTGGGAAGCCGGCCTGCAGCGCCTCGTCGCGGACCTGCATCGACGGGTGCCTGAACGCACCAGCCAGCCGGAGTGTCCCTACCCCGGCCTGCTGTCCTACACGGGTGAGGACCAAGAACGTTTCCCGTTCTGCGGTCGGGACGCCGAGATCGATGAGGTGCTGGAGCGACTGCGCGTTCATCCGGTGCTCGCTGTCATCGGCACCTCGGGGAGCGGGAAGTCGTCTCTGCTGCACGCCGGAGTCCGGCCTCGCCTCACGCGTAGCCACCAGGTCGTCAGGGTCCGTCTCGGCCGAACCCCGACGGCGAACCTCGCTGCGGCACTGACCAGGGGAGGCCAAACCAGCCAACCGATCGCCCTCGTCGTGGACCAGTTCGAGGAGTTGTTCACGCTCTCTCATCTCCACGCCGACGATTCCGAGGTGCAGTCGTTCTGCGATGAGCTCCTCGCCCTGTTGGCGGGTTCACCGTCGGACGGACTTCGCTGCATCATCGCCATTCGTGCCGACTACTACCCGCAGCTGATGACCTGCCCGCTCTGGGAGAGGATCCGGGAACACCGTTTCGAGCTCCTGCCGCTCCGCGGTGAGCAGCTTCGAAAGGCCATCCAGGCGCCGGCGAGTGCGGTCGGGGTGCACATCGAAGCAGCACTCGTCGAGGCAGTCGTGCGTGACGCGGAGGGTGAACCCGGCAGTCTTCCGCTTGTTCAGGAGACACTGGTGTCGCTGTGGGGGCATCTGCGACGCCGCTTCCTTCCACTCAGCGCGTACGACGCGTTGATCCTGCCCGGACGGTCGTACGGAGAGGCTCCTCGGACCGGCCTCCAGGTCGCCTTGGCACGTCACGCGGAGGCGACCTTGTCCTCACTGGACCAGGCCGACCAGGTCACGGCGCGGCGCATCTTCCTGCGGCTTGTCCAGCTCATGCAAGGTCGTGAGGACGTCCGTCGTCCGCAGCGACGCCGCGAGCTGGAGAGCATCGACAGCAGCTCCGAGTCGGTCGACCGGGTGCTCCAGAAACTCATCGACGCGCGCCTCATCACACCCACGGCCGACGAAGAGACGGGGGACCCCCGCGAGACCATTCTCGACCTCGCCCACGAGGCGATCATCTCCGGCTGGCCCTCACTGCGCGCCTGGATCACCGAGCGGCGTTCCGCCGAGGTCTTTCGGCGCAAGCTGGAGGCGAGCGCCTCCGAGTGGGCGCGCTGGGGGCGCGGCAGTGGCGGGCTGCTCGACGAGGTCGAGCTCACGGAGGCCCGAACCTGGCTCGACGGGCCCGACGCCAGCGAACTCGGTGCGAGCCAGGACGTCATCGACCTCGTGGCGGCCAGTCGCAGGTCCTTGGACGCGGAGCGAGCTCGCGAGGCGCGACAGAATCGAGTGTTTCGGGTCCTCAGCGCGGCGCTCGCCGTGCTGCTCGTGGCCGTGGGGGTCGCCGCGATCATCGCCGTCCGAGAGTGGAACGAGGCCGAGGAGGGCCAGCGGGTGGCTCGCTCCGGAGAGCTCGGGGCATCGGCTGAGAGGCTTCCGCCCGAGCAGCTCGACCGTGCCCTGCTCCTCGGCGTGGAGGCACTGTCGAGCCGGCGCACGGCGCTGTCGGTGGGAGGTGCCCTCGCGTCCCTGAACTCCAACCCTCGCGTCATGCGCATGTTCCATGCGGATGCCGCCCAGCTTTGCGTTGCGGTCACGAGCGACGGCCAGACGGGGGTGACCGGTGGGCAGGACGGCGTCGTCCGTGTCTGGGACCTCGGCAAGGGTGGCCCGGGGCGACAACTGGCCGTCTTGGACGGAGAGGTCCGCAGCATCGCCATCAGTCCGGACGGCCGGACGGTCGCTGCCAGCTCGAGCGGGGGCACCGTCGGCCTGTGGGACCTCGCGACAGGGACCCGCGTCCCGTGGACCCTCCCCGGCGCGCAGCCGGGCGACCTCGCGCACCAGGGTTCCGTCCGGTCCGTCGCCTTCAGCCCGGACGGTTCCTTGCTCGCGACCGCCGGTCAGGACGGCGTCGTTATCGTCCGGGAGCCCACCACCGGCAGCCCGCGGCAGGTCATCGAGGGGTACAGGGACTGGCTCAACGCGGTCACCTTCACGCCCGACGGCACGCTGCTCGTCGCTGCCGGAGGCCGGACGGAGGGGCGAAGTGTGGACAGGCGGATCCTCCTGTGGGACGTCGGCGCAGGCCGGCTGCGTGCCCAGTTGCCGGGACACGACGACGCAGTGCGCGCCCTCTCCGTCAGCCCCGACGGCAAGACGCTCGCCTCGGCCGGCGCAGAGGGGAGCATCAAGATCTGGTCTCTGCCCGAGGGCCGGCTGATGCATCAGCTGGACGGTCACAAGGATCGCGTCTTCGGGGTTGCCTTCTCACCGGACGGGACCCTCCTCGCGTCCGCTGGCCGCGACCACACCGTCCGTCTCTGGGACCCCGCAACTGGGGCGCCGACGACGGATCCCCTTCGAGGCCACGGCGACTCGGTGCGCGGCTTGGCCTTCGCGGGCACCGGACAGGTCCTCTCCGCGGGCACCGACGGCCGGCTCGTCCTATGGCACGCGGGCACGGGTGAGCAGGCTCGACTCGCCCTGCCGTTGGGCGACCAGGCCGTCACGACTCGCGCCCTGGGCGTCGATCCCTCAGGAACGCTCGTCGCGACCGGTGACGACTCCGGCCGGGTGGTCGTCCGGTGGGCGGACGATGGTCGACCGACCGGGGTGGTCGTGGACACGGAAGGGCCGGTCAGTGACGTCGTCCTCGGCCCCGACTCCATGCTCGTCACCGCGAACTACGCGGGTCAGCTGCGGGTCTGGGATGCGATCAGCGGGGCTCCGCGGACGCCGTCGATACAAACGGGGGATGGCTCCTTGGTCCTGGCCGTCTCGGCAGACGGTCAGACCATCGCGACGGGCGGCGACACGAACGTCATCCGGCTCTGGGACCAGGGCCTGCGCCAGACCGCCCAGCTCGTTGGCCACCGCAACTGGGTCCGCGCGCTCGCCTTCATCCCGCGGGACGAGGGTCAGGGTGGGGGTGCGGGCGAGGCCCTGGTCTCCGCCGGAGCCGACGGCATGGCCTTCCTCTGGAAGAGCCTCGACACGACTGCCCGAGCCACCGCCCTGGGGCAGCGCTCCAGCCCCATGGAGTCGCTCGCCATCAGCCCTGACGGAAAGACGATCGCGACGGGCAACGACGAGGGCCAGGTCCTCCTGTGGGACGCGACCCGCTCCGATGTATCCCCCGGCGATCAGACGCCTCTGTCGGGCCACGACGGCACGGTGACGGGCATCTCGTACAGTCCCTCGGGCGACTGGATCATGACTGCGGACCTCGGCGGCACGGTGAGGATGTGGGCGGCACAGTCCCGACTCGAGCCGTGGGGCACCCTGGGGCGCGTCGGCGAGCTGGCGGCTGTCGTCGTGGTCTCCGACCAGCAGGCGTTCACTGTCGGGAAGGGAGGCCCGGCCCGTTGGACTCTGGAAGAGGAGCAATGGACTCGGCTCGCCTGCGCTGTCGCAGGCCGCAACCTCGGCGCGGAGGAGGCCTCGCGTTATGGCTTCCCGCGGCCGCCGCGCACCTGTGCCGGGGCCTCACCATGAGGAGCGCCCGGTGCGCGCGAGGCGTCATCGCCCTGGCGGCCGTCGTCCTGGGTGGCCCGTGCCTCGGAGTCCTGGCCGGGTGCACCTCGGGGACAGCGCCCGGGGAGGGGATCCAACGGGAGTCCGGGGGGGTGGTGGGAAGTCGCTTCCACGAAGGCATTCCGTATGCCGGTGACAGGGTTCTCGACATTCACGTGCCGTCACGGCAGGGCTGGCCGAACCCAGCCACCGTACCCGTGGTGATCCTGCTCCATGGCTGCTGCGGTGACCGATCGGACCTGGGCAAACTGTCCGAGGCGCTCGCCCGAGCACAGCTTGTCGTCTTCAACGCGGACTGGGCGGGGCTGGACGCAGACGCCACCTTTCCCGCCGCCTACGAGGACGTCGCCTGCGCCATCGACTTTGCGCGGCAGCACGCGCCTGAGTTCGGTGGCGATCCTGAGCGGCTTGTCGTCGCCGGGTGGTCCGACGGGGCGATGGCCGCCGCGGCGGTTGCAGCAGCACCGGAGAGATTCGATGGTCAGGGGTGCTTGGCCGAGAAGGCCACAGACGCAGTGGCGCCCGCCGCTGTCGCGGGGATCGGTGGCTTCTACGGCTGGACCGCGCCCGTGGCCGGGGCGTATGTGACACCACGAACGAGCCGGTTCTTCGGGGGCGGTCCGGAGGAGGCCGCCGAGAACTGGGCGGCGGCAACCCCGTACAGCTGGCTGGCCTCCGCGCCGTCGACCCTACTGCTCGCCGGGACCACCGATCCGCTGGTCGACGACGCGCGGCGGTACGCCGAGGCACTGCGTCGGGCCGGGAGGTCCGTCCGCGTCGTCGCGATCCCGCCCGACGGTGACCAAACCCTGATATCGCCGCGCACGTCGGAAGGTCGGCGCGTGGTCGCGGAGATCGCCGCCCTCGGAGCGGCGACGACACAGCTGACGTCACCACACAGGAGGTAGAGATGGTCATGCCGACCATGGAGTCCGCTCACGCGCTCATCATCGGGATCGCCGACTATGGTCACGTTCCCAAACTGCCGCCCACGGTCCTCGACGACGCACGTGACATTGCGAAGGTCCTGGTGGACCCACAGCACTGTGGCTACCCACCCAAGAACGTGCAGCTGCTCCTCGACGGCGAGGCGACGCGGGAAGCCATCCTGGGAGCCATGGCGCAGTTGAGCGAACGCTCCGACCCGGAGTCGTCGGTTCTCATCTACGTCTCGAGTCATGGCGCTCGAGTGCCGGGCGGACCCCACGAAGGTGAGTACCTGCTCCCCGTCGACAGCGTGCCTGGGGACGGCTTTGTGGATACCGCGATCTCAGGAGACGAGTTCACGCAGGCCTTGAGGGCGATCCCGGCCCGGAAGGTGCTCGTGATCTTCGACTGCTGCCACTCAGGCGGTATCGGCCAGCCCAAAGACGCTTCGGAGCAGGCGTTCAGGGCCGGCTTGTCGGACAGTTACTACGCGCACCTCGCCGCAGGCCGAGGGAGGGCGATCCTCTCCTCATCGCGCGACACGGAGTTCTCCTACGTGCTGCCGGATGCGCCGAACAGCCTTTTCACGCAGCACCTGCTGGCCGGTCTGCGGGGAGGCATTGCCAGCGAGGACGGCCTCATCCGGGTCTTCGACCTCTTCGAGTTCGTCCAGCCCAGGGTCACCCACGACCGGCACGACCAGCACCCGATCTTCAAGTCCGACCTCGAGGAGAACTTCCCTGTCGCGCTCTATGGGGGCGGCACCAAAGGCGTCGTCGCCAAGGACGATGACGGCTTTCGCTTCGACGCGTACGTGAGCTATGCGGACCAGCCACCTGACTCGACGTGGGTGTGGAGCACCCTCGTGCCGCGGCTGGAGCGCGAAGGCCTGCGAGTCGCTGTGTCCGGGGACTCCTCGGACCCTGGGGTGCCCCTCGTCGTGAGCGCCGAGCGCGGGATCTCGCAGGCGAAGCGGACGTTGGTCGTGTTGTCCCGGGCCTATTTCGAGGACACGAAGACGGACTTCGAGAACGTGCTTGCTCAGTCCCTGGGGGTCCAGGACCGGTCGTACCGGCTGCTGCCTCTGGTCATCGAGCCCTTGGACTCCATCGAGCTACCGCTTCGCCTCAGCATGCTCACGACACTGGACCTGACCCGCCCGGGGCAGGGAGAGCGCCAGTGGGACCGTCTCACCAGGGCGCTGAAGGGGCCGCTGCCCCGCCAGTAGGTTCAGGAGCCAACCCACACGAACGCCGGCCAACCCCTGACCTGCAGGGGTGACGAACCAGTCGATGGTCAGCGATGCTCCGAGTTCCGCGCCACCTTTCGGATGCCGGCGTCCCCGTCGTCCGACAGCTGACTGATCACGCTTCGTGCCTGCTCGGGCGGGAGATTCCGCGCGGCCGCCGCGGCGGCCACCCGTACCACCGGATCCTCGGAATCTGCGGCAGTCGCCACGGTCTCTGCTCCGCCCTGGATCAGGCTGGCGGCGTAGGCGGCCTTCGAGGCGAGCATCACATCGTCTCCTCGGACGAGCTGATCGAGATGTGGCAGCGCCTCTTCCCCGAGTTCGGCTGCGGCCGCGTAGTCTGGTTCGTCCGGGTCCAGGACCTTTCGGACTTCCTCCATCGATACCGTCACGTGAACCTCCTAGAGATTCCGGGTGTAGTCGCTGGCCAGCATCTTCGCGACCTCGGTGCCAACGATGTCCGGGGGCGGGTTGGTGATGTTTCCCGTGCCATTGCGGGTCATCAACCGATTGTTGTCATCCACGTGGCGAAGGCTCAACACATGGCCCGCCTCGTGGGCGAGCGTCCATTGAGTCGCCCCTTGAGCCATCACCAGCGCTGGACGGTTGTCGGGATGGGCGGCGCATCCGTTGAACGGTGGCACCGTGGAGCGAACAAAGTATGCACAGATGTCGTCGGCCCCCGCGTTGTTCCGATTGGCGAAGAGGTCGTCCTGCTCGTCGGTGGTCTGACCCAACAGGCATTGGCCGACGTCGACGTCGTTCAGGTCGGGCAGGTCGAGGGTCTCGGTGCTGGCAAGCTGGACGTTGATCCCCACCGCTTCGTAGAGCTCCCGCATTCGCTGGACGGCCGTGTTCACACCCACATTCGGGGCTGTGAGGATCTTGACGTGAAGCCTGACGGTTGGACCCGGTGCACCTGCGAAGCCGCGTGGCCACCCCCAGTTGGTGATGGATGCCGGGTAGCCGGCGTCGACGGTGCCGGCGCCGGTGTCGCCGCGGGTGACCCGGATGTATCGGTTGCCTTTGAAGAAGTAGCACTTCGACCCGGAGTACAGGGCGGCGTCGATTCCGTTGCTGCCGAATCCGGCGGGCCAGTTCCAGTTGGATATGGGTGCTGGGTAGCCGGCGTCGACGGTGCCGGCGCCGGTGTCGCCGCGCGTCACCCGAAGATATCGGTTACCGTCGAAGAAGTAACACTTTGACCCCGAGAACAATGCTGCGTCAACTGTCATCTGCGTCTCCGGACGCCGGTGAGCCAACACGACGTGGCTCACAATGAATCAAACAACCAGTATTGCCCTGGCTTGCTCTGCCGTCAACCGATCTTCGCGGCAACAATCTTGGCGCGCGTGGGCGGCAGCTGCAGTCGACACGTGACGCGTGCAGTTCGCCGTCGTCCGGATGGATGCGGTGGGCGAGGCGCAACGCTTCGGGCTTCGCGGCCCCACACGTGCTTGCTCAAGCGCAGCTGCAGCAGTAGCAGTAGCACATGACCGCTCCCAGCCGACCCACCTCGAAGGAGTACTCCTTGCCAGCCGGGACAAACATCCAGTCTCCCGAGGAGAGCTCCTTTCCTTGGTAGTTTATCGATCCCGAAACAATGAATCGAACCCCATCTCCCTCATCATGGGAGTGCGTCTCGGCGCGAGCGCCGGCGTCGGCGACAGTGATGTAGAGCTGTGACGGGCAGTTGAGGAAGACCGGCAACTGCCACTTTCGGAACCCGTCCGGGACGTTGTCAACGGCCAGGGCCTCGCACACACGTGCCACGTCGTCGTCACGCGAAGTCAGAATGCGACCTGTCGTGTCGAGCCCCGCTTTCTCCACTGCCTCGCGGATCCGCGCAATGCCCTCGTCGAAGGTCGTGCGGTTTGGATCGAACGTCTTGCTACCCATACCAGATCACCCCTTGGTGCCGGCCCCTGGTCGCCGATCGACGAGCGAACCGACTCTTGACATGGTGCACCCGACACCGCGCTCACGTCCAGGCAGTGACGACGCGAGCACGGTGCAGTCCGTCAATTGCACGGCGATGACCGAGGCCCACCCGCAACCAGAAGAACCTCCAGGGGATCCACGCGTGCGCCGATGGACCTATTGACGCTCCGCGAGGGCAGGACGATGCTGGACGTCGGCTCTTCCTCGTGGCTCATCAAGAATGTCGGAGGCGGAAGATGAAGCGGTCAATGCCGATCGGTGGCGCACTCCTGGTCAGCGCCGTCCTGCTCGTGGGCACAGTCCCCGCAGCGGCGAACCCGAACAACAACAACTCTGCAAAGCTCCGTGCGGCAGTGACGGTGGGGGGGATCCTCGAGCACCAGCAGGCGCTTCAGGCAATCTCTGATTCCGCAGCCGGGAATCGCCTGTCCGGGGCTCCGGGCTACGACAGCTCCGCCGAGTACGTCGCGCAGCAGGCTGCCGCGGCAGGATTCGACGTCGAGGTGCAGGAATTCGAGTACAACCTGGACTTCCTCGCTGACTACGAGGCGCCGGTGTTGAGCATCGAGGGCGGCACCGAGTTCGTGGGCGGCATCGCTGGGGCCAGCCTTGGCGGTGACTTCGGCTCGATGTTCAAGTCCACGCCGTACAGCGTCGACGTCACAGCCCCCGTCTGGGCGATCGATCTGGCTCTGCCGCCGGTGGGGCCCCCGAACACCAGCACCAGCGGCTGCCAGGACGCGGACTACACCGGGATGCCGCCGGGCGCGATCATCATCGTCCAGCGGGGTACCTGCACCTTCGCGGACAAGTTCCTGCGGGCTGACGCGTCAGGAGCCGCAGCGATGGTCTTCATCAACGAAGGGCAGCCGGGCCGCACGGAGCCGTTGTGGTTCAACTTCGACGGCATCAACATCCCCACGTTCGCTGCGACCGTCGAGACCGGGGCGGAACTGGCGAACGGGGTGCTCAGCGGGGACACCGGTCTGACGGCCCGCTTCAAGATCGAGTGGCGCCCCGGTACCTACACCACCAGCAACATCATCGCCGAGACCACCAGCGGCGACCCCGACAACGTGATCGTGGTCGGTGCGCACCTGGACTCGGTGGGTGTCGGGGCGGGCATCAACGACAATGGATCAGGTTCGGCGATGATTCTGGAGATCGCCGAGCAGATGGCGAAGGTGCAGCCTCGCAACCAGGTCCGTTTCATCTGGTTCGGCGCCGAGGAGTCCGGCCTGCTCGGGTCCGAGGCATACGTCGCAGGCCTCTCGGAGGAGGAACGGTCGCAGATCGCGGCCATGCTGAACTTCGACATGGTCGGGTCGCCGAACTTCGTACGCTTCGTCTATGACGGAGACCTGTCCGACTCCGCCCCACTGCCTGGCGGTGCGCCGGCTGGCTCAGGGGCCATCGAGACGTTGTTCCTGGACTACTTCGCCAGCGAGGGCCTGGCCACGGAACCCACCGCCTTCGATGGGCGGTCGGACTACGGGCCGTTCATCGAAGCCGGCATCCCGGCCGGGGGGCTGTTCACAGGCGCCGAGGGCATCAAGACCGCGGAAGAGGCCGCCATCTACGGCGGCGTGGCGGGAGAACAGTACGACCCCTGCTACCACCTCTCCTGCGACACCATCGACAACCTCAGCCTGTCGGCCCTCGATCAGATGAGCGACGCGGCCGCACACGCCACGATCTCCCTCGCTCAGAGCACCCAAGCGGTCAACGGCCAGCGCGGCAAGGGCAACTTCAACGTCAGGAACACCGCGCCGCCAGCGCCGATCACGACCACCTCCGGCAGCTGACCACGGTCACCGGCCCTCAGCGAGGCCGGCCCGCGGCCAACCGAAGCAGCTGACCCGCTCGCCGGCAGACAGGTGAGCAGTTGATGGACGTGCCTCGCCACTTCGCACCTGCCCGCCGGAGACCTCACGTACGACGGTGCGGGTGGTGAGGCTCCCGGCATCCGAAAGTTGTCCACAGGTTGCGGATTTCGGGGTGCGGAATCGCTCGTCATCCGGTTCGATGTGACTCTGGCGGGTCGTCGAGGGGGCGGCTCGGGGGTGACTTCGGGGGAGGGTTGTCATGGATGCCGTCCGCACGCTCGAGAGCGAGGTGCGCGAGCTCATCCGTCGTTCGGGTCTGGACCCGGCGCGCGACGAGGTGGCGGTGCGCCGGCTGGTCGGCGAGGCGGTGTCGGACTACGACGAGCGCTCGCTCTCCGGTGGGATGCCGGTGCTCGCCGACGTCGAGGCGGCCTCGCGCTCGGTGTGGGACAGCGTCGCGGGCTATGGGCCCCTGCAGCAGTACTTCGACGACCCGAGCGTCGAGGAGATCTGGGTCAACGAGCCCTCCAAGGTGTTCGTCGCGCGCAGCGGCGTTTCCGAGCTCACGACGACGCTGCTCAGCCACGACCAGGTGCGCGACCTGGTCGAACGCATGCTCAAGTCGTCCGGGCGTCGCGTGGATCTGTCCACGCCCTTTGTGGATGCCGTTCTCCCGGACGGCAGTCGGCTGCACGTCGTCATCCCTGACATCACCCGCGACCACTGGTTCGTCAACGTCCGCAAGTTCGTCATCAAGGCCGACTCGATGGACGACCTCGTGCGTCTGGGCACGCTGACTCGCCAGGCGGCGCAGTTCCTCGAGGCCGCGGTGGTCGCCGGGCTCAACATTCTTGTCGCGGGCGGAACACAGGCGGGGAAGACCACCTTCCTCAACTGCCTCGGCGCCGCGGTGCCGCCGCGAGAGCGGATCGTCACCTGTGAAGAGGTGTTCGAGCTGCGGATCCCGCACCGGGACGTCGCGGCGATGCAGTGCCGCCAGCCCTCGCTCGAAGGCACCGGCGAGATCCCCCTACGGCGGCTGGTCAAGGAGGCACTGCGCATGCGCCCCTCGCGCATCGTCGTGGGAGAGGTGCGACAGGCCGAGAGCCTCGACCTGCTGATCGCGCTCAACTCCGGGCTTCCCGGCATGTGCACCATCCACGCCAACAGCGCACGCGAGGCCGTGACCAAGATGTGCACGCTCCCGCTCCTCGCCGGGGAGAACGTGTCGGCGCGGTTCGTCGTCCCCACGGTCGCCTCCTCGATCGACCTCGTCATCCACGCAGCCCTCGAGCGCGACGGACGGCGGATGGTGCGAGAGATCGCAGCGGTTCCCGGACGTGTCGAGGGTGACGTCGTGGAGATCGCGGATCTGTTCGTGAGGCGCGGCGGCGAACTCCGGCGCGCCGAAGGGTTCCCTCCACACGAGGAGCGGTTCGAGCGTGCCGGCTACGACCTGTCCGCGCTTCTCGCGCCTGGTGTGTCATGACTGGGCTGCTGCTCGGGTTGCTCCTGGGCATCGGGTTGTTCCTCATCTGGTGGAGCTGCTGGGTTCCGATCCCGCGCGACGCGCAGGAGGTGAGACACATCGGGCCCCTGGTGCGGCTGTCCGACGAGATCGTCCAAGCAGGTTTCGCCGGCTTGTCGGTTCGCACGCTGCTGGCTGCCTGTGTCATCGCCTTCGTCCTCGTCCTCGCCTTCGTGCAGGCGGCCGTCGGGGTCCTGCCGATCGCCGCATGCTTCGCGGTGATGGCGTCGTTCGTCCCGATCGCCCTGGTGCGTAGGCGCGCCCGGGTGCGCAGGGCCCGGCTGCGGGACCTGTGGCCGGATGCCGTCGACAACATCACGTCTGGGGTGCGGGCGGGGATGGCCCTGCCCGAGGCGCTGTCCCAGCTCGGAACTCGCGGACCGGACGGGCTGCGGGAGCCGTTCCTCGCCTTTGCCGACGACTATCGGCTCAGCGGACGCTTCCACGACTCCCTGGACCGGCTGAAGGAACGCCTCAGCGACCCGGTCGGCGACCGGCTGGTGGAGAGCCTGCGGATCGCTCGCGAGGTGGGTGGCACTGACCTCGGCCACCTCCTGCGCACTCTGTCCGGGTTCCTGCGAGAGGACGCTCGCACGCGAGCCGAGCTCGAGACCCGGCAGTCCTGGACCGTCAACGCCGCGCGCCTGGCAGTTGCCGCTCCTTGGCTCGTGCTCGCGATGCTCTCGACCAATCCGCAGTCGGTGCGCGCGTACGAGAGCGGTGTCGGTTTCGTCGTGCTCGCGGTCGGCGGGGCCCTGACCGCCGTCGCGTACTGGTCGATGCTCCGCATCGGTCGACTGCCCGACGACGAGAGGGTGCTGCGATGAGCGGACTGGCACGCTCGGGGGCGATCCTCGGTTTCCTGATGGGCTGCGGACTCATGCTCGTGTGGCTGGGGATGCCGCACCACCGGCGGCATGGACTGGCGGGACGGGTGGTCCCGTACCTGCGTGACACACCCCGCCCCTCCAGGTTGCTCGACACCGAGCGACCACGTGGGGGTGCGCTCGCGGTGGTGGCCGCACCGGTGGTCCGCGACCTCGCGGCGCTGGTCGAGCGGGTGATGGGGGGTGCCGACTCCGTCCGACGGCGCCAGCTGAGGGCCGGCCAGTCCGCGGACGTCGACCGTTTCCGGGCCGAGCAGGTGCTGTGGGGGGGCCTCGGCGCAGCCGTGGGAGGACTCCTCGGAACCACCGCACTCGTCCTGCGGGATTCCGGGGCCTTCACCGTCGTCATGATGACGCTGATCTGCGCCGGGCTCGGCGTCACGGGTGCCGACTACAACCTGTCCCGTCGTGCCACCCGCCGTGAAGCCCGGATGCTCATGGAGTTCCCCACTGTCGCAGAGCTGTTGGCGCTCGCCGTGGCTGCCGGTGAGGGGGCGGTGGGGGCCCTCGACCGCGTCTGCCGCCTGTCCGGCGGCGAGCTCGCCGGAGAGCTGCGCAGGTGCCTCGCCGACGCGCGGGCCGGTGCCAACCTCCCCACGGCGCTCCAAGGCCTTGCGGACCGCACCGGGTTGCCCAGCCTGCGGCGCTTCGTCGACGGAGTCGTCATCGCCGTCCAACGTGGCACCCCACTGGCGGAGGTGTTGCGAGCCCAGGCTCAGGACGTCCGGGAGGAGGGCCGCCGAGGGCTCATGGAGGCGGGTGGACGCAAGGAGATCGCCATGATGATTCCGGTCGTCTTCCTCATCCTTCCGGTGACTGTGCTCTTCGCCGTCTTCCCCGGCTTCAGCTACTTCCAGTTCACGCTCTGACCCCGAAGGAAAGGACCGACCCATGTCGATCACCCGCACCCTGTCCGCACGACTCTTCGTGGCGACCCATCACCTCCTCGCTCGGGAGGCACGCAGATCCGAGCGCGGTGACGTGCCGGGCTGGGTCCTCATCACCCTCATGACCGCCGGCCTGGTGACCGCGCTGTGGGTCGTGGCCAAGGCCCAGCTCATCTCGATGTTCCAGAGCGCCCTGTCCTCCGTGTCGGGCTGACGACGCGCGATGCCGAACCACGACGAGCGGGGTGCTGCCGCAGCGGACTTCGTGATGGTGTCCGTCCTCGTCGTCGTGCTCTTCCTCGCGGTCCTCCAGCTGGGCCTGACGCTGCACACACGCAACACGCTCATCTCCTGCGCCTCAGAGGGAGCGCGCCTCGGGGCCAGGCTGGATGCCGCGCCCGGTCAGGGCGTCGCCCGCACCCAGGCGCTCATCCGCCAGTCACTGTCACCTGAGTACGCCGGCAGGGTGAGCGCCCGAGAGAGCGTTGTCGACGGGGTGAGGGTGGTCGAGGTCCGAGTCGTGGCGCCCATTCCCGTGATCGGTCTTCTCGGCCCGAGGGACCGGCTCGACATCGTCGGCCGCGCCTTTCTGGAGTCCCAGTGAGCCGGCCGTTCGACGGCGTGCGGGTGCCCCGCAACGAGCGGGGGACTGCCGTCGTCGAGTTCGTCGTGCTGGCGGTCCTGATGCTCATTCCGCTCATCTATCTCGTCATGATGATGGCCAGGCTGCAGGCGGGGTCGTTCGCGGTGAGCCAGGCGGCGAGGGAAGCAGGTCGCGCCTATGTCACGGCCGACAGCGGCCAGGCCGCCCCGGACCGGGCGCAGGCTGCGGCGCGGATCGCCTTCCTCGACCACTCCTTCGAGGGCAGCGGGCGCCTGAGCATCGCCTGCGACGGCAACCCGTGCCTGCGGCCGGACGGGCGGGTCGAGACGACCGCCACCGTGCGCGTGCCGCTCCCACTGGTCCCGGCCTTCGTGCGCGACGTCGTCCCGATGTCCGTGCCGGTCTCGGCGAGCCACCTGTCCACGGTCGACCGCTTCCGGGGGCTGCCGTGACCCGGGCTCGAGACCCCGAGGACGAGCGAGGGTCGATCAGCATCTTCGTCGTCGGGCTCACGGTGATCGCCATGCTCCTCATCGCGGGAACGATCGCCGTCACCTCGGCTCACCTGTCGCGCATGCGACTGCTGGACGTGGCGGACGGCGCCGCGCTGAGCGCTGCCAACGGGCTCGATGACGGGGCGTACACCACTGGTGTGAAGACATCCGTGCCGCTGTCCGACGCCACCGTGCGCGAGAGGGCAGCGGCCTACGTCGGGAGCCGGACGCGACCGCGCAGCATCCTCGCGTGGAGGCTCGCGCCCGGGACCGGCACCCCGGACGGCCGAACCGCCGTCGTGGCGCTCACCGCGGAGGCCGAGCTGCCGATGATCGGGTCAGTGCTGCGTGAGCTCGGGGTCAGCATCCGCATCTCCGTGGAGTCCAGCGCACGCTCCGACCTCGAGCCCTGAACCACCCGTGACCCCGCGGTTCGAGCGCCACCACCGAACTTCTCCGACGTCCCAGCGACGGCGGAGAAGTCCGGTGGTGGCGGACATACTTCTCCGGCCGAACTGAAGATCCCCGTCATCACGGTGTGGGCGCAGCAGTCCGAGCCCGGCCGACGACGGGAACCAGCCGTCGCCCATTCGCGTAGGCTTGACTCTCGTGGCTGTCGACTTCTCCCAGGAGCTCAAGGACCTCCGCACGACGATGTCGTCCGTGCGTGAGGTGACCGACCTGTCCAAGCTCGAGGCGACCATCGCCGACTTCGAGCAGCAGGCGTCCGACCCCAACATCTGGGACGACCAGGAAAAGGCCCAGGTCGTGACGTCCGGCCTGTCCCGCGCCAAGGCCGAGCACGAGCGCGTCACGAGCATGGACTCCCGCATCGACGACCTCGAGGCCCTGGTCGAGATGGGCCAGGAGGAGAACGACGCCGAGACCCTGCTCGAGGCCGAGCGTGAGCTCGTCGTCGTGAAGAAGGCGGTCGGCGAGCTCGAGGTCCGCACCCTGCTCGCGGGCGAGTACGACCAGCGGGCCGCCGTCGTGACGATCCGCGCCGGCGCCGGTGGTGTGGACGCCGCCGACTTCGCCGAGATGCTCATGCGGATGTACCTGCGCTGGGCCGAGCGCCACCACTACCCCGTGAAGGTCCTGGACACCTCCTACGCGGAGGAGGCTGGCCTGAAGTCGGCCACCTTCGAGGTCGACGTGCCCTACGCGTACGGCAACCTGAGCGTCGAGGGCGGCACCCACCGCCTCGTGCGGATCAGCCCGTTCGACAACCAGGGGCGGCGCCAGACCAGCTTCGCCGCGGTCGAGGTGGTGCCGCTCATCGAGCAGACGGACACCATCGAGATCCCCGAGAACGAGCTCAAGGTCGACGTCTTCCGCTCCAGCGGCCCCGGCGGCCAGTCGGTCAACACCACCGACTCCGCCGTGCGCATGACACACATCCCGACCGGCACCGTCGTGTCGATGCAGAACGAGAAGAGCCAGATCCAGAACCGCGCCGCCGCACTGCGCGTCATGCAGTCGCGACTGCTCCTGCTCAAGAAGGCCGAGGAGGCCGCCGAGCGCAAGGAGCTCGCCGGCGACGTCAAGGCCAGCTGGGGTGAGCAGATGCGCTCCTACGTGCTGCACCCCTATCAGATGGTCAAGGACCTGCGGACGGGCTTCGAGGTCGGCAACACCTCGGGCGTCTTCGACGGCGACATCGACGGGTTCATCGAGGCCGGCATCCGGTGGCAGATCGGCCAGGACAAGGCCGCCGCCGAGGGCTAGCGATGAGCCACCTCTCCTGGCCGGATGCCGGTCGCGGCCTCCTCGAGCGCGTGCTGGCTCTCGCTGACGGCGAGTCGGTGACGCTCACGGCATCCGAGGAGCACGCCCGGCCCGTGCTGGTCCGCAAGGGCCGGCTCGGCGGCTTCATCCCCGCTCGCCACGAGGTGGTCACCCCGTGGGTGCGCCTCGAACGCGTCGAGGACCACCTGCGCGGGCAGTGTGTCGGTGCGGTGTCGCGGGGCGGCACCTTCCCGTTCTCACCGGAGGAGGATGCCGCGATCGTCGCGCTGGGGTGGCGCCATCCCGGCCCGGGAGACGGCGAGCACTACGTCCGTTTCTGGCCGGACGACGTCGCGCAGGCTCCGTACCTGCCGCGCGCCGACGCCGAGCGAGCCGTCGCGATGGTCGCCGCGACCTTCGTCGAGGTTCTCTCGCCCGAGCCGGGGACGGGTGCCGACGCGGCGGCCGGAACAGCCACCTGAGCACCCAGCTCCTGGGCAACCGCGCCGAACGGTGGGCAAACTGGCAGGCAGCCTCGTGTTGGCCACCTATCCTGCTGGGGGGCCGCGTGCCGCGCGTCACCCCCAGCCGTTGTCATCCGTCCCCGTGAGGCCATCCCCCCGTCATGATCCGCTTCGAGAAGGTCACCAAGGTCTACCCCCGGTCCACCCGGGCAGCCCTGGACGACGTCAGTGTCGACATCGACCGGGGCGAGTTCGTGTTCGTCGTCGGGCCGTCCGGCTCGGGCAAGTCCACGATGCTGCGCCTGGCGCTGCGCGAGGAGGCTGCGACGCAGGGCAAGGTCCTCGTCGCGGGG
This sequence comes from Ornithinibacter sp., assembly GCA_035458265.1. Taxonomy (GTDB): domain Bacteria; phylum Actinomycetota; class Actinomycetes; order Actinomycetales; family Dermatophilaceae; genus Fodinibacter. The sequence goes on from DATIAB010000251.1 coordinate 27,887, forward strand.
CACGACCTCAACACCATGGCGATGCGACAGGTGCCGCGGCTGCGCCGTGAGATGGGCGCGGTGTTCCAGGACTTCCGGCTGCTGCCGAACAAGACGGTCCACGAGAACGTCGCCTACGCCCTGCAGGTGATCGGCAAGCCGGGGCACGTCATCCGACAGCTCGTGCCCGAGACGCTGGAGATGGTCGGCCTGGCCGGCAAGGAGAAGCGCTTCCCCCACCAGCTGTCAGGTGGCGAGCAGCAGCGGGTGGCCATTGCCAGGGCCGTCGTCAACCGCCCGCAGATCCTGCTGTGCGACGAGCCGACCGGCAACCTCGACCGGGCCATCAGCCTGGACATCGTGCGACTGCTCGACCGCATCAACCGCACCGGCACGACGATCGTCATGGCCACCCACGACGCCGACATCGTCAACGACCTGCGCCGGCGCGTCATCCAGCTCGAGGACGGCGTCGTCGTGCGCGACGAGCAGGAAGCCACCTACTACCCCACCGCGGAGGTGTGACCAGTGCAGCCCCGGTTCCTGTTCTCCGAGGTGCGCTCGGGCCTCCGGCGCAACATGTCGATGGCGATCTCGGTCGTGCTCGTCACGATGGTGTCGATGTTCCTGCTCGGACTCGGGCTGCTCGCCCAGCGCCAGGCCGACACCATGAAGGGCTACTGGTACGACCGCATCCAGGTGTCGATCTACCTCTGTACGGCGAACTCGTTGCAGCCCAACTGCGAGGGGCGCGCCGCCACCGAGGCGCAGAAGGCCGCCATCCAGGACCAGCTCGAGGCCCTGCCGGAGGTCAAGGAGGTCTTCTACGAGTCTGAGCAGGAGGCCTACGACCGCTTCAAGGAGCAGTTCCGCAACAGCCCCATCGCCGGCAACGTCCAGGTCGGTGACATTCCCCAGAGCTTGCGTGTGCAGCTGGCGGACCCGACGAAGTATGCCGTCGTGACCGGTCAGTTCGAGGGTGCGCCGGGGGTCGCCACCGTCCAGGACCAGGAGAAGGTCCTCTCCAAGTTCTTCACGATCATCAACTACATCACCGCGTTCGCGGTGCTGCTCGCCGCGCTGATGGTCGCCTGTGCCGCCTTGCTCATGGCCACCACGATCCGACAGGCGGCGTTCATCAGACGCCGAGAGATCGGCATCATGAGGCTCGTCGGGGCGTCGAACTGGACCATCCGGATGCCGTTCCTCGCCGAGATGGTCATCGTCTCCGTGGTCGGCGTCTCCTTGGCGGTCGGGCTGCTCGTCGCCCTCATGCAGTTCGTCTTCAACGAGGGAGCCAGCCAGATCGCGCTCAGCCAGGCGTTCATCGGCACCACCGACGTGTGGCTGCTCGCGCCCTGGATGCTGCTCGGGGTCACCGCCGTCGCCGTGCTCACGAGCCTGGCGACCCTGCGCCGATACCTTCGGGTCTGAGGGCTCTGCAGGGCCCGTCGCTCGACGCCGTCCACCGATTGTTCGGGCGAGCCTCTACCCCAAGCGTGTGAAACGTGTTACCAATGGTGATCATGGGACGACAGGACCGCGAGGCGATCAGCCGCGCCCACCACCGCGCGATCGCTGTGGGGACTGCGTTGCTCTGTGCTGCCGCACTCGGGGTCACCTCGGCCACGGCGGTTCCGACGGCAACCCTCGCGGGTGCGTCAACGGCATCCGACCCCGGCGCGGAGAAGCGCAAGGTCGACTCCCAGATCGAGAAGCTGCGCGAGGAGCTGGAGGACTCCTCGGCCGAGCTCTCGAACGCCTACATCGCCCTGCAGACGACCAAGAGCCAGCTGCCCGCAGCCCAAGCCGCCCTCGCGCAGGCCGAGTCGATCGCCCTTGCCGCCGACCGGGCCAACACCCTGGCCGCCCAGGAGCTCGAAGCCGCCCGGGCCAGCGAGGCCAAGGCCCAGGCCGAGCTCGAGGCCACGGCCAAGGAGGTCGCCACGGGCCGGGCCCGGGTGGCCCAGTTCGCCGCGCAGATCTACCAGGAGCAGGGCTTCGGCCAGCTGGACATGGCGTTGTCCAGCACCAACCCGCAGCAGTTCGCCGACCGCATCGCCCTCGTCGACACCGTGATGGACGTCCAGGGCGAGACCCTCGACCGCCTCGCCACCGAGCAGGCCAGCCAGACTGCCCTCGAGGACCACCTGTCAGCTCTTCGGGCCGACTCCGCCGAGAAGAAGAAGCGGGCCGAGGCTGCCCTCGCGGCCGCCGAGAGCGCCCGCGACTCCGCGGCTCGCGCGAAGGCCGACCTCGACGCCCTGGCCGCACGGCAGGCCAGCCAGGCGGCCGCCGTCGAGTCCCAGATCGCCGCCGACAAGGCCAGGCTCGGCGTCATGCAGGCCGAGCAGTCGCGCCTGAAGGCCGTCCTGGCTGCACGGGCAGCCGAGGCTCGCCGCAAGGCCGCAGCCGCAGCGAAGGCCGAGGCCGCCCGTCGGGCCGCCGCAGCCAAGGCCGGCCGGCCGTCCAGCTCGTCCGGGGGTTCGAGCTCCGACGAGGCCAGCGGCGGCTTCCTGAGCCGCCCGATGAGCGGACGCGTCAGCTCTGAGTACGGCATGCGCTTCCACCCGATCCACCAGTACTGGAGGCTGCACAGCGGCCGCGACTACGCCGCACCCTGCGGGACACCGGTTCGTGCAGCCGCACCGGGCGAGATCATCATGGCCGGAGACGGCGGTGGGTACGGGAAGCGCATCGTCATCGACCACGGCATCGTCGAGGGTGAGCACCTCGCCACGACCTACAACCACCTGCAGGGCTACGCCCAGCGCAGCGGCAATGTCTCGCGCGGTGAGGTCATCGGCTACGAGGGCAGCACGGGCACGTCGACCGGCTGCCACCTGCACTTCGAGACCCTTCAGAACGGCGACTTCGTCGACCCGCGTCGCTGGCTGTGACAGCCGCCCTCGGGTTTTGGGTGGGGTCAGTGCCTCTGCGGACGGTAACCTCGCTCCCGTGGCCAAGGAGACCGGACGAAAGCTCGTCGCGAGCAACCGCAAGGCCCGTCACGACTACCTCATCGAGGACACGTACGAGGCGGGCCTGGTGCTGATGGGCACGGAGGTCAAGGCCCTGCGGATGGGCCGTGCCTCCCTGGTCGACGGCTGGGCGGGGTTCGACCGCGATGACGACCTCTGGCTGGAGGGCGTGCACATCCCGGAGTACTTCAACGGCACCTGGAACAACCACACGCCCCGTCGCCGCCGCAAGCTCCTCCTGCACCGGCGTGAGCTGAACAAGATCCTCCAGGCGACACGTGAGACGGGGCACACGGTGGTGCCCCTGTCGCTGTACTTCAAGGACGGCCGGGCCAAGGTCGAGCTCGCCGTGGCCAAGGGCAAGAAGAACTACGACAAGCGACAGGCGTTGCGCGAGCGCCAGGACAACCGTGAGGCCGACCGCGCCATGTCCGCTCGCACGCGCGGCGAGGACTGAGTGCCCGGCGCCCGCGGCACGTTGCGGCCTGACGTGCTGCTCGGGCTCCGGGCGTTCGCGTGGGTCGCGGTCGCGGTCGCGGTCGCGTCCGTGCTCGTGGCCCCCGTCGCGCTCGCCACGCCCCCCTCACTGATTGCGCAGCACCCACCTGCGCAGGCCGCTGGAAGCCCTTCCTGGGTGGCTGGACCGCAATCAGTCGGGTCCACGCCGGACGTGCTGCCGGTGCTGCCAGGACTGCAGGCCTGGGGGCCGATGGCGGCGCTTCCCACCGAGGAGCAGGCCGACTCCCTCTCCACGGACTTCGACGTCGACCCCGACGGCTCGGTCCTGGTGACCGAGACGATCCGTTGGCGCTTCCCAGAGGGGGAGGATCGCCACGGCATCCTGCGCAATGTCAAGGTCCGCGCCGGCTACCAGGACAGCGAGACGCAGTACCGGTACTACGAGCTGTCCGGCGTCTCGGTCACCTCGCCGTCCGGAGCGCCGACCGACATCGCGATCTCCGACATGGGGGCCTTCCGCCAGATCCGCATCGGGAGCCCGTCGCAGACCATCAGGGGGACCGCCGACTACGTGGTGCGGTTCCGCCTCGCGCACATCGTCAACGACATCGGTGACGGCACGGCCGAGTTCTACTACAACGTCGTCGACGCCTCGAACGGCTTCCCGCAGAAGTCGGTGTCGGCCACCGTGAAGGGCCCGGTCCCGGCGACGCGAGCCGCGTGTTTCTACGGCGAGCTCGGCTCCACGACCACGTGCGACGCGACCGCCGGGGCCACCTCGACGTTCAGCTCCCCTGACCTCGAGGCGAGGGAGGGCATCAGCGTGCTCACGTCCTTCCCGCGTGACGCCTTCGGCGACCTGGCCCCCGATCTGCGCGACGGCGATGCCGATGCCGATGCCGGCTCCCCGGTCACCCCCCAGCAGGCCCGGGCCCTGGGTTGGCTGGCGATGGGCCTCGGGCTCCTCGGGCCCTTGTTGGCCGGCTCGCTCATGGGACTGCTCGTGTGGACGCGGGGGCGCGACGAGCAGTACGCAGGTCTGACGCCGGGCCTCACTCCAGGGGTCGGCGAGGACGTCCCCGTGGTGGTCGGCGGCCGCGGTCCCACCGTGGCGGTGCAGTTCACTGCGCCCGACGGCGTCCAGCCGGGTATGGCGGGCACGATCCTCGACGAGGACGTCAACCTCGTCGACATCACGGCCACCCTCGTCGACCTCGCCGTGCGCGGCCACCTCACGATCGCCCGGGACGACCGGGGGGTCTTCAGCGCCGACGACTGGGTGCTCACGCGTACCGCCCCAGCGGCATCCGCCGTTCCCCTTGCCCCGTACGAGCAGGTGCTGCTCGACTCCGTCTTCGCCGGTGGCGGTCGGGTGGCGCTGTCGCAGCTGAAGAACCGCTTCAAGCCCACGCTGGATGCCGTGGAGCGGCTCATGTACGAAGAGGTCGTCGAACGTGGCTGGTTCCGTCGCAGTCCCGAGCGGGCTCGCGCCGGATGGATGGGGCTGGGTGCCGTGCTGATCGCCGGGTCGGTGTTCTTCGCCCTCTTCGTGGCCCGCCCGATCTCCAGTGTGTTCGCGGACTCGGGGTTCCCCGTATCGCCGGCGTGGTTCCTCGTCGTCGGCGGGGTCGTGACGGGGCTGCTCGTGCGCGCGATGGGCAAGCGGATGGCTGCTCGCACGGCTCGGGGCTCGGCGCTGCTGGCTCAGACGCGTGGCTTCGAGCGGTACATCGCGACGGCCGAGGCCAACCAGATCAGGTGGGAGGAGGCGCAGGACGTCTTCAGCCGCTTCCTGCCCTACGCCATCGTGTTCGGTCTGGCCGATCGCTGGGCCGAGACCTTCGAACAGGTGGCGGCCGCTGCTGCTGCGTCAGGGCACGTCGTCGCGAGCCCGACATGGTACGTCGGCGACTGGACCAGCGGTGGCTTCTCCGACGTCGCCTCGAGCATGGACTCGTTCTCGACCGTCGCCGCGGGCACCTTCGTGTCGACCCCGGGGTCGTCGGGTTCGAGCGGCTTCAGCGGCGGCGGTGGCTTCAGCGGCGGCGGAGGCGGCGGTTCGTCGGGCGGCAGCTGGTAGCCGGCCCCGTGCGCGCGCTGGATCGAGGTGATACCGCTCGGGAAACCGGGCGCCTGGGAGTCGACTCCACGCAGGTGACCAGGGTCTGGCCCGGCTCAGCGTCGCCTACCGCGCAGTAAGTGCTGCTGGGGCATCACCTACCAAGCGGTAGGCCACGACTGAGCAGCCCCGGATCCGGATGCCGTGAGGCTGGGACGCGGGACGGGTGCGGATGCCGCGTGACCGGCATCCGGGATCCGGCCCGTTCGCGCGCTGCATCGAGGTGATACCGCTCGGGAAACCGGGCGCCTGGCGTTCGACCGCTGACATGGCTGTACCCACATCGACCTATTGGTCGATGTGGGTACAGGTTCCCTGTGCAGGGCCTTGCGGAGCCCCCGGATGCACGTGGTGCGGGGGGTTTCCGGGGGAGCCCCCGGATGGACGTGGTGCGGGGGGTTTCCGGGGGAGCCCCCGGATGCACGTGGTGCGGGGGGTTTCCGGGGGGCGGAGCCCCCGGATGCACGTGGTGCGGGGGGTTTCCGGGGGGCGGAGCCCCCCGGATGCGGTCAGTTCTTGAAGGCGTCCTTGACCTTCTCGCCGGCCTGCTTGATGTCGGCTTCGGACTGCTGGGCGCGGCCCTCGGCCTCGAGGCGCTCGTTGTCGGTCACCTTGCCGGTGGCCTCCTTGCCCTTGCCCATCAGGTCATCCTTGGTGTTGTCCATCTTGTCGCCGATTCCCATGGTGTTCTCCTCGTCCGTGGTGTGGAGCACCGAGCCTTGTCGTGACCGGATGCGGTCCTTCGACGGTACGAAAGTGATCGCGGAAACGGGGCTTTGCTGACGGACTGCCTGAAAGTGCTGGCCCGGTCAGGGCGTTCTGCCGGTCAGCCGGGGGTGACGACGACGATGAGGTCGCCGCCCTCGACCTGCTGGTGGTGGCCACTGAACGCGAGCCGTTGCACGGTGCCACCGACAGCGCTCGTGATGTTGGCCTCCATCTTCATGGCCTCGATCGTCGCGACCACCCCGCCCGGCTCGACCGTGTCGCCCTCGGCGACGGTGGGCGTGACCACGCCGGAGAACGGCGCGGGCACGTGGCCCGGTACGGACAGGTCGGCCTTCTCCACGGCCTTGACGTCGGCGGTGACCGAGCGATCGCGCACCGTGACGGGGCGGAACTGCCCGTTGAGGGTGCACATCACGGTGCGCATCCCCTGGCGGTCGGCCTCGCCCACCGAGCTGATGCCGAGGATGAGGCGCTTGCCGGCCTCGATCTCGGCCTCGTACTCCGCGCCCTGCTCCAGACCGTGGAGGAACTCGATCGTGCCGAGCACCGACAGGTCGCCGAAGCTCTCGCGGCTGGCCTCGAACTCCTTGGTCGGCCCGGGGAACAGCAGCTGGTTCAGGGTGCGGCGAGGGTCGGTGCGCAGCGACTCCTCCTGCGCTGCGGTGAGCTCGGTCTGGCGAGGCTTGGCCTGGCGGCCCTGCAGTGCCTTGGTGCGGAAGGGCTCGGGCCAGCCACCCGGCGGGTCGCCGAGCTCGCCCTCGAGGAAGCCGATGACCGAGTCGGGGATGTCGTACTTCGTCGGGTTGGCCTCGAAGTCCGCAGGGTCGGCACCGGCGCCGACCAGGGCGAGTGCGAGGTCCCCGACGACCTTGGAGGAGGGGGTCACCTTCACGATGTTGCCGAGGATGCCGTTCGCCGCGGCATACATGTCCTCGATGTCCTCGAAGCGGTCGCCGAGACCGAGGGCGATCGCCTGCTGGCGCAGGTTGGACAACTGGCCGCCGGGGATCTCGTGGAAGTACACGCGGCCGGTCGGTGAGGCCAGCCCCGACTCGAACGGCTTGTAGATCGTGCGCACGGCCTCCCAGTAGGGCTCGAGCGAGAACACCTTGTCGATGTCCAGGCCGGTGGGGCGCTCCGTTCCGTCGGTGGCCGCGACGAGCGCTGACAGGCTGGGCTGGCTCGTCGTGCCGGACATCGACGAACAGGCGGCGTCCACGGCATCCACGCCGGCGTCGATGGCCGCGAGGAGGGTGCCGATCTGACCGCCCGCGGTGTCGTGGGTGTGCAGGTGCACGGGCAGGTCGAACCTCTCGCGCAGGGCCCGCACGAGTGTGGATGCGGCCGGCGCTCGCAGCAGCCCGGCCATGTCCTTGATCGCGAGGACGTGAGCGCCGGTGTCCACGATCTGCTCCGCCAGGCGCAGGTAGTAGTCGAGGGTGTAGAGCGTCTCGCGCGGGTCGAGGAGGTTGCCGGTGTAGCACAGCGCCACCTCGGCGACGGCGGTGTCGGTCGCGAGCACCGCCTCGACGGCCGGGCGCATCTGGGACACGTCGTTGAGCGAGTCGAAGATCCGGAAAATGTCGAGCCCGGTGCGAGCGGCCTCGGCGACGAACGCGTCGGTGACCTTGGTGGGGTACGGGGTGTAGCCGACGGTGTTGCGCCCACGCAGCAGCATCTGCAGGGGGATGTTCGGCATCGCGTCGCGCAGCAGGGCCAGGCGTTCCCACGGGTCCTCGGACAGGAAGCGCAGCGCCACGTCGTAGGTCGCGCCACCCCACGCCTCCATCGAGAGCAGCTCGGGGGTCAGGCGGGAGACGTGCCCGGCGACGTGGAGCAGGTCGCGCGTGCGCATCCGGGTCGCGAGCAGGCTCTGGTGGGCGTCGCGGAAGGTCGTGTCGGTGACGGGCACGTCGGTTCGCGCGCGCAGCTGCCGGGCGAACTCGGCCGGCCCCACCTCGAGCAACAGGTCGCGGCTCCCGCGCGGGAGGGCGGATGCCGTGTCGAGGGCCGGCAGCTTCGTGCGCGGCTTGAGGTGCGTGGTCGCCGGTCCGTGCGGCTGGTTGACGCTGACATCGGCGAGGTAGGTCAGCAGCCGGGTGCCGCGGTCGCCGCCCATCCGTGCCTCGAGCAGCTCGGGCCGCTGGTCGATGAAGCTCGTCGTCGCCTCGCCGGCCTGGAAGACCGGGTCGGCGAGCACCGCCTCGAGGAAGGGGATGTTCGTCGACACCCCGCGGATGCGGAACTCGGCGAGTGCCCGGCGGGCCCGCCGCACCGCCATCGGGAAGCTGCGCCCGCGGCAGGTGAGCTTCACGAGCATGGAGTCGAAGTGCGGGCTGACCTGGGCGCCGACGAACACGGTGCCACCGTCGAGGCGCACCCCGCCACCGCCGGCCGAGCGGTAGACGCTGATCTGACCGGCATCCGGCCGGAAGCCGTTCGACGGGTCCTCGGTCGTGATGCGGCACTGCAGCGCGGCCCCGCGCACGTAGATGTCCGCCTGGGTCATGCCGAGGTCGCCGAAGGACTCGCCCGAGGCGATGCGCATCTG
>DATIAB010000252.1:0-7542 GCA_035458265.1 Ornithinibacter sp.
TGCGGGAGTCCTGTCCGTGCGAGCGGGCCTCGTGCATGCCGGACACGAGGAACATCTGGTAGTCCATCGCCAGCCCGAACAGCACGCCGATGATGATGATCGGCATCACCGAGAGCAGCGGGCCGGGCTGGTGCACGCCGAGCAGGCCGGCCGCCCAACCCCACTGGTGCACCGCGACGGTCGCCCCGAATGCCGCGGCGATCGACAGCAGGAACCCGCCCGTCGCGATGAGCGGCACGACGAGGGAACGGAAGACGAGCACGAGGATGAGCAGAGAGAGCCCCACGACGACGGCCAGGTAGGACGGCAGGGCCGCCGCGAGCCGCTCGGAGACCTCGATGTTCGCGACGGTCTGGCCGGTCAGACCGAGCCGGATGCCGTCACGGCGTTCCAGCGCAGCGGCCGTGAACTGCACCCGGTGGAAGGTCTCGGCTGTCGCCGGGTCGGCAGGCCCCGTCGTCGGCACCACCTGGAACGCCAGGGTCGCCCGGTCGGGGCTCGCCCCGAACGGCACGACGCTGCGCACTCCCTCGACCTCCTTGAGGCGGGTCGCGATGGTGGCCTGGGCGTGCAGCAGCGACGCCTCGTCCGTGGGCCGCTGGTCCGCCGGCAGCGTGGTCACCGCGACGATCGGGCCGTTGATGCCGGGCCCGAACTGCTCGCCGACGGTCGTGTACGTGGTGTGCGCAGTCGTTCCCGTGGGCTCGCGCCCGCCGTCCGGCAGGCCGAGCTGGATCTGCGTCGCGGGAATGGCGAGCACGCCGAGCACGGCCACGACGGCGAGCACCGTCAACCACGGGCGCGCCGTCACCAGGCTGACGTACCACCCGCCGTGCTCCTCGTCCCTGCCATCGTCGGGGGCGCCCCGGCTGGCGGAGTCGCCCGGGGCCGTGAAGCCGGCTGCCCGCCAGCCGCGCCGTGAGATGACGCGTGTGCCCATGAGCCGCAGCACGGCGGGGGCGACCGTGACGGCGACGAGGACGGTGACCGCGACGGTGAACGCGGCGACCAGGCCCATCTCCGCGAGGATCGGCAGGCCCGACAGCACCAGGGCGGCCAGAGCGATGACGACGGTCAGGCCCGCGAAGACGACGGCGCTGCCGGCGGTGCCGACGGCCCGCGAGATCGACTCGACGAGCTCCTGTCCGTGCAGCAACGAGGCGCGGTGCCGGGTGACGATGAACAGGGCGTAGTCGATGCCGACCGCGAGCCCGAGCATGAGCGCCAGGGCCGGGGTCATCTGGTTGAGCTCGGTGACGGCCGTGAAGGCGATGGCGCCGCCGAGGCCGACACCCACACCGAGCAGGGCGACGAGCAGCGGCAGCCCTGCCGCCACGAGGCTGCCGAGCACGATGACGAGCACCAGGAGGGCGACGCTCAGGCCGATGATCTCGCCGGGGCCGACGAGGGCGGTGTCCTGGGTGATCTCGACGCTGTACTCGGCGGTGACCCCGGCGGCCTCGAGGGTGTCGGCGGCACGCTCGGGGATCATCGCCCGGTCCTCGACCGGCACGCCCTGCGCGTCGGTGTCGAACTGCACCTGCGCCACGGCATACCGGCCGTCCTCACTGACGAGCCGGGTGCCTGCAGTGGCCCGGCTGATCGCCGCACCGTCGTCGTACTGTGCGCGACCGGCCGCGAGCTCCGCGACACCCTGCTCCAGCTCGGCCCGACCCTGCTCGAGCTGGGCGCGACCCTGCTCGAGCTGGGTGCGCAGGCCGGGGATGCTCGGGTCGTCCGGGGACGTCGCCTCGAGCTGTGCCAGGAGCGCCTCACCACCGGCGAGCTGCCCCTCCGCCTCGACGAGCTGGGCGCGCCCGTCGTCGATGCCCTGCTGACCCTCCTCGAGCCGGGCCCGGGCGTCCTCGAGCGCGCCTTCGCTGGCGTCCAGCTGGTCCTGGGCCTCGAACGGGTTGATGACGCGCGTGACGTGCGGCACCTCGCCCCACTCCTCGAAGACCTCTTCCACCGCGGCCCGCTGGGCCGGCGTGAAGGCGGTCTGCGTGCTCAGCACCACCGTGCCGAAGCCGCCAGAGGCCTCGGGGATCTCCTCGCCCAGCTGCTGGCGGACCTTCTCGAACTCGGCGCCGGGGATCGTGAACCCGTTGCCGAGCGGCTGCCCGACGGTGCCGGCGAGCACCCCGACCCCGGTGAGCAGGACGAGCCAGAAGACGATGGTGCGCCAGGCGTGGGTGGCGCACCACCGGCCGAGTCGGTACAGGGCGGTCGACATGTCGGGTCCTCGAGGGGTGCGGGGCGGTCGTGGTCAGGCGGTGGCGGGTGTGGGGCGTGCGGGGTCGAGCCCGGTGCGCAGGTGGCCCAGGGCGTCGGCGAGCGTGGCTCGCAGGGACAGGTGCAGGGGGTCGCGGGCCCAGACGCGGAAGGCGGCCTCAGCGGTGCCGACGAGGGCCGAGGCGTACGTCGCGACGAGCAGGTCGTCGGTGTCCGGTGCCAGCCGACCGCGCAGCCACCCCTCGAGCCAGTCGAGCCAGGCGTGCAGCTCGACGAGGATCAGGCCACGGGCGTGGGTGGAGGACTCGCCTGCCGCCGCGAGCACGGCGATCCGCTCGACGAGCTCGGAGTCGCCGGGATCGGTGACGACCGCGAGCGCGCTGTCGAGCAGGTCCTCCGTGAGCGGACGCGCCTCGAGCCGCTCCCCGACGGAGACGAAGAACCCGGCGACGCTCGCGGTGAAGACCGACTCCACGGAGGGGTAGTAGTTGAAGAACGTGCGGCGAGAGACTCCGGCCCGGTCGGCCACGGCATCCGCGGTGACGGCGTCGAAGCCGACGTCCCGGACCACGGAGTAGGCGGCGTCGGCGAGGTCGCGCTCGGTCCGGACGCGCTTGCGCGTGCGCACGCTGCAGCCCGGGTCCGAGGTGCGGCTCCGAGTGGTCACTGGCACACGGTAGAGCCACGTTGCACTGGTGTGCAAAATGTTCGACGGGTGCGCCACAGCGACTGCCACCGGACCCGCGTGCCGTGAGACCCTGACCCCATGGCTGAGCGCGACACCACGGGGCCCCGGCAGGAGGCGCTCGTGCGGCGCATCCGCGAGTCCGTCATCGGCGAGGACCACGTCATGACCACGCCCTACGGGCGGCGACGTGTCACGTACGCCGACTACACGGCATCCGGGCGCGCCCTGACGTTCATCGAGGACTTCATCCGCGAGGAGGTGCTGCCCGGCTACGCCAACACGCACACCGAGTCCAGCGGCACGGGGCTGCAGACGACGCGCCTGCGCGAGGACGCGCGAAGGATCATCGCGGATGCCGTGCACGGCGACGCCGACACCGTGGTCGTCTTCGCGGGGTCGGGCTGCACCGGGGCGATCGACAAGATCATCGGGGTGCTCGGGCTGCGCATCCCGTCGGCGCTGGAGGACCGCTGGCACCTGACGCAGCAGATCCCGGCCGACCAGCGACCGGTGGTGTTCATCGGCCCCTACGAGCACCACTCCAACGAGATCCCGTGGCGCGAGTCGATCGCCGACGTCGTGACGATCCGCGAGGACGCCGACGGTGGGGTCTTCCAGGAGGACCTGCGGGCGCGCCTGGTCGAGTTCGCCGACCGCCCGCTGAAGATCGGGTCGTTCAGCGCCGCCTCGAACGTCACCGGCATCGTCTCGGACACGCACGGGGTCTCCGCGCTGCTCCACGCACACGGGGCGCTGGCCTTCTGGGACTTCGCGGCCGCGGCGCCCTACGTCGACATCGAGATGACCGCGCCGGCCGACGGCGACCCGCTCGCCTACAAGGACGCGATCTTCCTCTCCCCGCACAAGTTCATCGGGGGCCCGTCGACGCCCGGGGTGCTCATCGCCCGGCGCGAGCTGTTCGGCAACCGGGTGCCGGTGGTTCCCGGAGGCGGCACCGTCGCGTACGTCAACCCGGAGGACCATGCCTACCTCACCGACCCGGCCCACCGCGAGGAGGGCGGGACCCCGGCCATCATCGAGTCGGTGCGTGCCGGGCTCGTCTTCCAGCTCAAGGAGGCCGTCGGGGTCGAGACGATCCGCGCGCACGAGGAGCGGTTGCTGTCGCGGGCGGTGGAGGCCTGGCGGGCCGAACCATCGATCGAGATCCTCGGCAACCTCGAGGCCCCGCGACTCTCGATCGTCTCGTTCGTCGTGCGGGCCCCCTCGGGTCACTGGCTGCACCACAACTACGTCGTCGCCCTGCTCAACGACCTGTTCGGCGTGCAGGCCCGCGGCGGGTGCTCGTGCGCCGGCCCGTACGGGCACCGGCTGCTCGGCATCGACATCGAGCGCTCGCACGAGTTCGAGCGCGAGATCACCGGCGGCTGCGAGGGCATCAAGCCCGGCTGGGTGCGGGTGAACTTCAACTACTTCCTCTCCGACACCGTCGCCGACTACGTCGTGGAGGCGGTGCGGCTGGTCGCGCGCGACGGGTGGCGCCTGCTCGGTGACTACGTGTTCGAGCCCGAGTCGGGGCACTGGCGTCACCGCGACGGCGTCATCGAACCACCGATCCGGTTGCGCGAGGTCTCGTACGGGACCGACGGCACGATGAGGGTGCCGCGATCGGACGCCCGCGGTGGCGAGGACCTGCTCGCCGAGCACCTGCGCGACGGTGCCGCCATCCTGGCCGCCGCGACCCCGCCCGACCTGGCGTCGCACGCGACCGGCCTGTCGGACGACTTCGAGCACCTGCTGTGGTTCGACCTGCCGGCCGGGGCACTGGGTTCGTGAGCGGCGCTCCTTCCGGGCAGCCGGTGGGGTCCCCGGTCCCCGGGTGGTCGCCGCGGCCGGTGCCGACCGGAGCGGTGTTGGCCGGGCGGACGTGCGTGCTCGAGCCGCTCGACGCGTCGCACGTCGGCGACCTGGGGCAGGCGTGGGGCGCCACCGATGACGCGCACTGGACCTACCTGCCGATGGTGCGTCCCGACGGGACGGATGCCGTGGCGCGCCTCGTCGAGTCGATGGTCGACGACCCGGGCTGGGTGACGTACGCGGTGCTCGTCGAGCGGCGGGCGGAGGGCGTGCTCTCGCTCATGCGGATCGATGCCGCCAATGGGGTGGTCGAGATCGGGGCGGTCATCTTCGGGGGCCTGCTCGTGCGCACGGTTGCGTCGACCGAGGCGCAGCGCCTGCTCATGGGGCACGTCTTCGATGGCCTCGGGTACCGCCGGCTGGAGTGGAAGTGCGATGCGCTCAACGCCGGGTCGCGGCGGGCGGCGGAGCGGCTGGGCTACACCCTGGAAGGCGTGTTCCGGCAGGCGGTCGTCACCAAGGGGCGCAACCGTGACACGGCCTGGTTCTCACTGCTCGACGGCGAGTGGCCGGCCGTGCGCGAGCGCCTCGACGCCTGGCTCGACCCGGCGAACTTCGACGACACGGGCCGGCAGCGCCAGCGCCTCCGGTGAGACGCAGGACTTCAGATCTCACGCGGCAATGACCCCCAGAATTCAGGCAGCGTGAGATCCGAACTTCTGCGTGCGGCAGTCCGTCAGGACAGACGCCAGATCGTCGTCGAGGTGAACGGTGTGCCAGGGCGCAGGGTGGCGTCGGGGAAGGTCGGGTGGTTCGGGGCATCCGGGAACCCCTGCGTCTCGAGGGCGATGCCAGCCCTTGGCCCGTAGGTGCGGCCCGACAGCCCGACGGCGGTGTCGTCGAAGTGGGCGCCGGTGTAGACCTGCAGCCCCGGTTGGTCGGTGAGCACCTCGAGAACCCGACCGCTGGCGCCTCGCAGCCTGGCCGCCAGGTGCAGGCGGGTGTGGTCGTCGCGTGGGCCGTCGAGGACGAAGTTGTGGTCCAGGCCCTTCCCGTGGCGCAGCTGCTCGTCGTCTGCTGCGAGCACGTCGCCGATGCGGCGAGGGGCGCGCAGGTCGAACGGCGTGCCGCTGACAGGGCGCACCTCCCCGGTCGGGAGCAGGGCTGCGTCGACCGGGGTGAAGCCGGATGCCGGGACCTCCAGCTCGTGGTCGTCGACCGGGCCGCTGCCCTCACCGTCGAGGTTGACGTAGGAGTGGTTCGTCACGGTGAACGGCGTGGGGCGGTCCGCCGTCGCGGAGTAGTCGATGCGGACCTCGCCGGGTGCGACGGAGTAGGTCACCGAGACATCGATGCGCCCGGGGAAGCCGCCGTCGCCGTCCGGGCTGGTGAGGGTGAGGCGCACGTGGGTGTCGGTCCGCTCGTCGACGCGCCACGGCATCCGGTCGAAGCCCTCGAACCCCCCGTGGAGCGTGTTCCCTCCCTCGTTCGTCGCCACCGAGAACGTCTCGCCGTCGATGACGAAACGCCCGCCGGAGAGGCGGTTCGCCACGCGGCCGATGACCGCCCCGAGGTAGCCACCCTCGAAGCGGTAGGTCTGCAGGTCGGCGTGGCCGAGCACGACGTCGACGGCATCCGCGGTCGGACCGACGCGCAGGCGGCGCACCGCAGCGCCGACGGTGAGCACCTCGAGCTCGACCCCGCTGGCGCGCAGGGTGATCGACCCGGGCGGGGCGGCGTGCGGCGGGTGGAGCGTCCGGGCCGCGACGACGGCATCCGGGCTGAGGGGGCCGTAGATGTGCGGAAACCGCTCTCCCGTAGCCGGATCGGCGACATCCCACTGCAGCGGTGACCTCAGGCGGTCGGGGTCGATGGTGAGCAGCACCAGGTCGCCGGCGTACGTGTCGTAGTGGCGGGCGAGCACGCCGGCGACCTGCCGCGGCGTCGAGCAGTGGATGAAGCCCTCGTCCTCCACGCTGCGCCCGAGGGTGCTCTGCCGGTACTCGCCGGTGGTGTGCGCCTGCTGCCAGTGGACGGCCTCGGCGAGGTGGTGGATCGGCCCGGACGTGGTCATGGCGGCCATTGTGCTGCCTGCAGCGTCTCTGCGTAGATTGCCTGCATGTCGCCCGCCTCGTCCCGCGTTCGCCCTGCCGTCGTCGCTGACGTGCCCGTGATCCTCGACCTCGTGCGTGAGCTCGCGGAGTACGAGAAGGCGCTGGACGAGGTCGATGCGACGGTGGAGCAGCTGCGCCAGGCACTGTTCCCCGAGGGCCGCGAGCCGGCGGCGTTCGCCCACGTGGCCGAGGCCGACGGGCAGGTCGTGGGCTGCGCGATCTGGTTCCTGTCGTTCTCGACGTGGACGGGCACGCACGGCATCTGGCTCGAGGACCTCTACGTCACGCCCGGTCAGCGGGGGTCGGGGCTGGGGCAGGAGCTGTTGCGCACGCTCGCCGACATCTGCGTCGAGCGCGGCTACCACCGGCTCGAGTGGTGGGTGCTCGACTGGAACACCCCGAGCATCGGGTTCTACGAGTCGATCGGGGCGGTGGCGCAGGACGAGTGGACCCGCTTCCGCCTGTCGGGTGAGGCGCTGGAGTCCCTCACCGGCTCAGGCGTCTGACGGGGCCACGCAGAACTTCGGGTGGCACGCAGCAATTGCCCGACGGCCATCCGAGTTTTCTGCGTGCGGCGCGGAAGGCCCCGCGTGCGCACCGTATGTTGTGGGGCGGCACACGACGTGGCGTCGGTGCGAACGAAAGGACCCGCGATGCGCAGTCGACTCGCCGCCTTCGTGCTGCGCGCCACCG
>DATIAB010000253.1:0-2363 GCA_035458265.1 Ornithinibacter sp.
TGTGCCGGCCGAGTGCTACACACAGAAAAGAGTCACCCCAGATATGGCACAGGGCACCGTGAAGTGGTTCAACGCTGAGAAGGGCTTTGGATTCATCGCCCAGGACGGTGGCGGCCCCGACGTCTTCGTCCACTACTCCGCGATCGACACGCAGGGTTACCGCAGCCTCGAGGAGGCCCAGCGGGTCGAGTTCGAGGTCACGCAGGGCCCCAAGGGTCCGCAGGCCGACCAGGTCCGCCCCATCTGACCCGGGTCCCCCGAGTCTCGCGAAGGCCCCGCCCGGGATCCGGGCGGGGCCTTTCGCTGTCCGACGCCGCCGCGAGTCGGAGCGGGTGACATCGTCGCCCGAGCAGCTGCGAGCTCCCGCCACCGGTGCCGGCCGGGCTCAGAGGGCGGCGACCCGGGTGAGGAAGTCCTTGGCGATCGGGGCCGCCACCGTGCCGCCGCTCTTGCCCTCCTCGACGAGCACGGCGAACGCGACGTCGCCCTGGTATCCGGTGAACCAGACGTGTGGCTGGACGTCCGGGTCGGTGCCGTGCTCCGCCGAGCCGGTCTTGCCGCGCACCGGTCCGCCGGGGGCGCCTCGTGCCTCCGTGCCCGTGCCGCCGGCAACGACCGACAACATCATTGCCCGCAGCTGGGCCACGGCCCGCCCGTCGATGGGCGAGGGCCTCGGCGAGGTGGGCTCGGTGCCCTTGACGAGCACCGGCGCCAGGAACGTCCCCCGGCCGACGCTGCCCGACATCACCGCCAGCGCGAGCGGCGAGACCTCGATGCGCCCCTGGCCGATGGATGCCGCCGCGGCGTCGGTGCCCGCGGTCGTGGCCGGCACGCTGCCCTCGAAGGCGTCGGCGACGCCGAGCGTGTCGGCCCAGCCGGCCCCGATGCCCAAGGTCCTCGCCGCGTTCGTGAGGTCGTCGGCGCCGAGCTCGTCGGCCAGCCCGACGAAGGCGGTGTTGCACGACACGGTGAAGTTCTGGAAGAACGTCGGCGTGCCCGGCAGCGACTCGCCGGCGTAGTTGCGGAACTCCCGACCGTCCACGGTGACGCTCTCGGGGCACGCGACCGGGGACGTCGGGGTCGTGATCCCCTCGGTGAGGTAGGCGTAGGCCGTCGTCACCTTGAACGTGGACCCGGGTGGGTAGCGACCAGTGAGCGCGCGGTCGAAGCCGGTGCTGGGGCTGTTCGCCGCGGCGAGCACCTCTCCTGTCGGCACGTGCACGGCGACGAGGGCGCCGGGAACCGTCAGCTCGGCCTCGGCCAGCGCGTCCTCGGCGGCCCCCTGGATGCCGGGGTCGAGGGTGGTGACGACGTCGGACCCGTCGGTGGCGGCCTGCTCGAACAGCCCCTTGCCACCACTGGTCTGGACGCGCAGGCCCACGTCGCCGGCGAGTTGTTCGTCGTACTGCGCCTGCAGGCCGCTCAGCCCCGCCCGGTCGCCGGCGACATAACGTCCTCCGCTCTCCTGCACCATCTCCGCCGTGACCTCTCCGACCGTTCCGAGCAGCGGCTGGCCGAAGGTGCGGGTGACCGCCAGCGGCTGCTCCGAGGTGGGTGCGATCACGCCGGGGGCGAGTGCCTCGATCCTCGCCGCGCGTGGCTCCCAGTCGGAGTCGCGGTAGCTGATGACAGGGATCGGCGCCTTCGACCCCGCGGCGACCGCCTCGGCCAGCGCCGCGGTGAGGGACCCGGCATCCGCCCCGACGATGGGCTCGAGGGCGGCGGCCGACTCCGGCGTCGCGTTCACCGGGTCGATGGCCACGTTGTGCACCGTCGCGAGTGGCATGAGGGCGGCCCCCGAGCGGTCGATCAGGTCGCCCCGCACGCCGGTCGTGCGCTCCAGGGTGATGGTCTCGCCCGGAGGCAGGTCGGGGTGCCACGGCGTGCCCTGGTCCGGGGTGGCCACCACCCAGGTGTCACCGGATTGCGTGACCGATGTGGGCACCGTGTACGACCAGGTCGCGCCTCCCGGCAGGGTCCAGCTCACGGCCAGATCGCCGGATGCCGTGTCGCCGTCACGCGCGCTGTCGCCGGCGGTCACCTCGACGGGGGCATCGCCGAGGTCCTCGACGACGTCGGGGAAGGTGTCACGAACGGCCTCGTCGGCGAACGGGACGGCGCTCACGTCCTTGGCCGACCACGCCGTGGCGAAGGCCGAGAGAGCGGCGCGCGCTGCGGCATCCCGGTCGGCCTCCTGCTGACGCCACCACCACACGCCGCCGGCCCCCGCCACGAGCACGAGGAGGGCAACGACGACGAGCGCGATCCGGGACTTCATGCCACCAGTCAACTACGCCCCCCTGACCGACATCGCTCCACCCTCACCGTTCATACGCTGCTCGGGGCATCCCCCACGCAGAAGT
>DATIAB010000254.1:0-19981 GCA_035458265.1 Ornithinibacter sp.
GTACTTCTCGGGCTGCGCGGCCGGCAGGTCGATCTTGTTGAGCACCGGGATGATCGTGAGCTCGTTCTCCATCGCGAGGTAGAGGTTCGCGAGGGTCTGGGCCTCGATGCCCTGAGCGGCGTCGACGAGCAGCACCGCGCCCTCACACGCGGCCAGGCTGCGGCTGACCTCGTAGGTGAAGTCCACGTGGCCCGGGGTGTCGATCATGTTGAGCACGTGCTGCGAGCCGTCGAGGTCCCACGGCATCCGCACGGCCTGGCTCTTGATCGTGATGCCGCGCTCGCGCTCGATGTCCATGCGGTCGAGGTACTGGGCCCGCATGGCGCGGTCGTCGACGACGCCGGTGATCTGCAACATGCGGTCGGCCAGGGTCGACTTGCCGTGGTCGATGTGCGCGATGATGCAGAAGTTGCGGATCGCCTCCGGCGGCGTGGCGTGCGGCTGCAGCGCGATGCGGGCACGGGGTGACACGAGCGGGTGGATTCCTTGCGTGGGCGGCGGTCAGGACACTGCCGCCCAGTCTCCCACGATTCCCGGATGCCGTTCACGCACCCCTGGCTCACCGCACCGGTAATCCCGTGGCACCTGTCGGAGCCGATGGGCATGCTTGAGCGGTGACCGACCCGATCAGCGACGCGCTGCGCGACACCGTCGGCGACCAGGAGGTCGGGCGGGCCCTCCCCCGCGCCCTGACTCCGTTCCGCACGCCGGCCTACCGGTGGTTGGCCGTGGCCCTGGTGTTCACGTCGTTCTCCCAGGGCGTGTGGGTCGTCGCCCTCGTCTGGGAGGTGATCCGCCTCGGAGGCGGCCCCGGCAGCCTCTCGGTCGTCACCACGGCCGCGGCCGTCGGGGTGCTCCTCCCGGCGCTGGTCGCGGGCGTCGTCGCCGACCGGGTCCCCCAGCGGACCATCCTCGTCGTCGTGGCCCTCGTCGAGCTGGCCGGCCTGTCCCTCGTGGCCCTGCTGTCCGCCAGTGACCTGACCGGGGTGGGGTCGCTCGCCGGCGTGGCGTTCGTCACCGGGCTGGCGACAGCGTTCTACTACCCGGCCTACTCGGCCTGGCTCCCCGCCCTCGTCCCGGAGTCCGACCTGCAGGCCGTGAACGGCTTCGAGGGCATGGTGCGTCCGACGATCGGTCAGGCCGTCGGCCCCGCGGTCGCCGGCGCCGTCGTCGCCGCCCTGAACCCCGCGGCCGCCTTCGTCGTCGCTGCCGTGGCCGCAGGGTTGGCCCTGCTCGCCCTGGTCAAGGTTCCGCGGACGGCGATCCGGCGCACCCTGGACCCCGAGCACTCCGAGCACCCGGTGCGCTCGGCCCTGCGGGACATGCGTGAGGGGTTCGTGTACATGGTGCGCACCCCGTGGTTGCTCTCGACCCTGCTGTTCGCCTCGCTGATGGTCCTGGTGATGATCGGCCCGCTGGAGGTGCTCATCCCCTTCCTCGTCAAGGACGAGCTCGGCGGCGGACCGAGCGACCACTCCTACGTCCTCGCGGGGTTCGGCATCGGTGGTGCCGTGGGGTCACTCGTCATGGCCTCGGTGCGGATGCCGCGCCGGTACCTCACACTGATGAACCTCGGCTGGGGAGCGGCGTGCCTCCCCTTCCTCCTCATCGGCGTCACGACGCAGGTGTGGGTGGTGGTGGCCTGTGCCTTCGCCATGGGCGCCCTGTTCTCGGCACCGATGGTCATCTGGGGGACGCTGCTCCAGCGCCGCGTGCCCCCAGGGCTCCTCGGCCGGGTTGCCTCACTCGACTTCTTCGTCTCCGTGTCGCTCATGCCGATCTCGATGGCCCTGGCCGGACCCGTGGCAGAGCTGATCGGCCTGTCCGCGACCTTCGCGATCGCGGGCACGGTGCCCCTGCTCGCTGCGGCCGCCGCCATCGTCCTGGCCCACCTCCCGCAGGACGAGCTGGCCCACCCGCTGGGCGACTCTCAGACCACGGGGTAGAACCGGGCCGGTCCGGTGACACCAACGCGCACCGCCCCACGATCGGGAATCTCACCCAGGGTGCGCACCTGCACCTCGAGCGGCTCCGCCGCCGCCCCGGCCCCGCCGATGCGGACGCGGACGAGGGCGTCATGGCCGAAGTACTCACCCCCGACGACCTCACCCGTGGTGCCGGCGGTGCCGTCGACCGGCAGGAGTCGCAGCTGCTCGGGGCGCAGCATCACGACGCCGCGGCAGCCATCCGCCAGACCCGTGGTGGTCGGGTCCTCGACAGCGAGGTCGCCCAGGGCCGTGTGGGCAACTCCACCGGTGACCCGCGCAGGAAGCTCGACGCACTGCCCGACGAAGCGTGCGACCTCGAGTCCCGTGGGTGCCCGGTAGACGTCCTGGGGGCTGGCATGCATGAGGATGCGGCCCTCATCGAGGATGGCGACCGAGTCGGCGACCGAGAGCGCCTCGTCCTGGTCGTGGGTGACGACCAGCGCCGTGGTCGCCGAGCGTTCGAGGGCGTCGCGCACCTGGGCGCGCACCGACTCGCGCAGCCCGGCATCCAGCGCCGAGAAGGGCTCGTCGAGCAGGACCAGGGCGGGGTCCGGGGCGAGCGCTCGTGCCAGGGCGACCCGCTGTTGCTGCCCACCCGAGAGCTCACCCGGATGGCGGTCCTGGAAGCCGTGCAGTCCGACGAGGTCGAGCACCTCGGACACCCGAGGTGAACGACGCCGCTGCGCCCGGGGCAGCCCGAACGCGACGTTCTCGCCGACACTGAGGTGCGGGAAGAGCGCGCCCTCCTGGGGCACAAGGGCGATGCCACGGCGCTCGGGTGCCAGGTGGCGCCCCCCGCCGCTCACCACGGTGTCCCCGACGCGGATCTCACCGCGGTCGGGCCGCACGAAGCCCGCGACCGCTCGCAACAGCGTGGTCTTGCCGCAGCCCGACGGCCCGAGCACCGCCGTCACCGAGCCGCTCGGCACCTCGAGGTGCACCCCACGCAGCACGGCGAGGTCACCGAGGGTGACGTCGAGGTCGCGGATCGACAGGGTGTTCATCAGGAGGTTCCTCGGTCGTGGGCGGACGCGCGCATCAGCCAGATCGTCGGGAGGACAGCGAGGACGACGAGCGCCAGGCCGTAGGGGGCGGCTGCTCCGTAGGCTCCCACACCGGTCTGCGTCCACAGGCTGGTGGCCAGGGTGTCGGTGCCCGTGGGACGCAGGAGCAGGGTGGCCGGTAGCTCCTTCATGCAGGTGAGGAGCACGAGGGCGGCACCGGCACTGATGCCGGGCGCAGCCAGCGGCAGGGTCACCCGCCGCAGGACCTCACCTGGGGTCGCGCCGAGCGAACGGGCCACCTCCTCGCCGCGAATCGAGCTCTGGGCCACCGAGCTCCGCACCGAGCCGACCGCGGTGGGCAGGAAGAGCACGACGTAGGCCAGGACGAGCAGCGGGGCCTCCTGGTAGGCCCACGGCACCACGCGGACCCCGAGGAAGACGAGCGCGAGGGCGACGACGATGCCCGGGAGCGCGTGACCGGCATACGTGACCTGCTCCACGATCGTCGTGAAGCGACCGCGGTGACGTGCGGCGAGGATGCCGACCGGCACGGCCCCGAGCATGCAGGCCACCGCCCCGAGGAGGGAGAGCCAGGCTGTGGCCGCGACACTCGCCGCGAGGCGGCCTCCGTCCAGGCCCGCCGAAAGGCCCGTGGTGAACCAGTACAGGAGCGACGCGATCGGGAAGACGAGCGCCAGTCCCACGACGGCCCCGGCCGCCCCCGTCATCGGGTAGCGCCACGGCCCGAGACGCACCAGCTCGGCCCGGCGCGCGACCCCGCCACCGACGCGGGCCACGTCCCGGCGACGCACTCGGGACTCACCGACGCTGATCGCGAGGGTGAGCGCCACGAGCAGCAGCGACAGGACCGCCGCCGTGGAGCGGTCGAAGCTGGACCGGTACGCGGTGTAGATGACGCTGGTGAAGACGTCGTAGCGCAGGATCGACACGGCACCGAAGTCGCTGAGGGTGTAGAGCGCGACGAGCAGGCCCCCGGCGGCCGCGGCCGGGCGCACCTGGCGCAGGGTCACCTCGCGGAAGGTCTGCCACGGGGTGCGGCCCAGGCTGCGCGCCACCTCTTCGAGCCCGGGGTCGGCACGGCGCAGGGCGGCGAGCACGGGCAGGTACACGTAGGGGTAGCAGCACAGCGTGAGCACGAGCACGGCGCCGGTCAACCCGGCGATCTCGGGCACCGCGGAGATCCACGCGAAGGCGGCGACATAGCTCGGGATGGCGAGCGGCAGGGCGGCGGCCGCGGCGATGACGCGGCGCCCGGGCACGTCGGAGCGTGTCGCGACGAAGGCCAGGCCGACTCCGATGACGACGCTCAGCGTGGTGACGAGCCCGACGAGCAGCAGGCTGCGACCGATGAGCTCGAGGGTGCGCTCACGCAGGAGGACGTCGACGATCCGGGCGAGGCCGGCATCCGCGGCACGAATGACGAGGTAGCCGATGGGGAGCAGCGCGATGAGCGAGACGATGACCGCCGGCCCGGAGAGGAACAGCGGCGGCGCGGGGTCACGAGGACGCGCCGAGGCCCGGTCCGCCGGTGTGGCGGCCCGGACCTCGGGTGGCGTCACGGTGCTCAGGTCAGACCCACCTCGTCGAGAAGGGCCAGCGTCTGCTCCAGGGAGTCGAGCGCGTTCAGGTCGATGGCGAGGCCGTCGAGCTCGTCGAGCGGCACGAGGTCGTGCTTGGTCGACGTGACCCCGGCGACGACCGGGTACTCGGCGGTCTCGTCGGCGAAGTACTGCTGGCCCTCGGGCGACAGGAGGAAGTCGATGGCCTTGTTGGCTGCGTCGGACTGGCCGCTGCCGGCGAGGACTCCCGCCCCCGCGACGTTGATGAGGGCGCCGGGGTCGTCGGAGTCCAGGAAGTGGATCTTGGCGTTGACGGCATCCGCGCCCTTCTCGGCGACCCGCTCGTACCAGTAGTAGTGGTTGACCAGGCCCAGGGCCACCTGCCCGGAGTCGACGGCGTCCAGCACGAGGATGTTGTTGTCGTAGGCCTTGGGCTCGTTGGCCTTGAACGCCTCGAGCCACTCCTTGGCGCCGTCCTCACCCTTGCTGACGCGCAGGGCGGTGACGAAGGACTGGAAGGAGGCGTTGGTCGGGGCGAAGCCGACCTTGCCCTTGTACCTGGGGTCGAGCACGGCGTCGACCGTGGTCATCTCGGTGACCTCGGGCGCCTGCGCCGGGTCGTAGGCGATGACCCGGGCCCGGGCCGAGGTGGCCACCCAGGTGCCTGCGGCGTCGGCGAAACCCTCCTGGACCTTGGCGGTCGTGGCGGCAGGCAGGGTCTCGAGTCGCCCCGCCTTGGCCAGCGCTCCGAGCGCCCCCGCATCCTGGCTGAAGAAGAGGTCTGCCTTGGTGCCGTCACCCTCCTCGAGCAGCTGGGCGGCCAGCTCGCTGGACCCGCCGTATCGGACCTGGACGTCGATGCCGGTCGCGTCCTCGAGCTTGGTCAGGAGCGGGCCGACGAGGGTCTCGTTCCGACCGGAGTAGATGACGAGCGCGTCGTCGGACAGCGGCTCCTCGCCCTCCTCGCCCGAGTCCTGGCCGCAGGCGGCCATCGTGAGGGCGAGCACGGCAGCCGCACTCAGGGCGAGCGCGCGTCGGACGGTCATCGGGGATGCTCCTCGGAACGGGACCAGGACAGGCCTCACGGTATTAGGTAAGGCTTACCTGTACCAAACCGGGTTCCGCAGGGCGGAATAGGCTCCCTCCCGTGGCCACTCCTCCGAACAGCCCCCAGACCATGATGCGCGGCGTCGCCGCGTCCGTCCTGCGGTGGCTCGGCCGTCGTCCTGCCGGCTCGTCGGCACCGAGCTCGAGCCCGCGCACCGCGCCGCCGCCGGTGCACGCGACAGCGCCGTCGGGGTCCTACCCCGGTGACTACACGGGCGCACTGCGGCCGGTGTACGCACCGAGCCCCGACGGCCGCCCCGACCCGGGCGAGATCGTGTGGACCTGGGTGCCCTACGAGGAGGACCACTCCCGAGGCAAGGACCGGCCCGTGCTGCTCGTCGGGCACGACGGTCCGTGGCTGCTCGGCCTGCAGCTGACGAGCAAGGACCACGACGCGGGCCCCGGGCGGCGCTCCGACCCGCGCTGGGTCGACATCGGCACCGGCGCCTGGGACCGGCAGGGCAGGCCCAGCGAGGTGCGGGTGGACCGCGTCGTGCGCATCGACGAGGATGCCGTCCGCCGGGAGGGTGCGGTGCTCTCGCCCGACCGGTTCGAGGACGTCTCCCGGGCCGTGAAGGCACAGCGCCGGCGTTGACGGGTTCTCGGAGCCGTTGACGGGTCCTCGAGGCGGAACTTCTGCGTCGTCCCAGTGGTGTCGGAACAGTTCACCCGCGCCGGAGACATGTCTCCGCCCTGGCCCAGGATCTCCGCCGTCACCGTGATGACGCAGATCCTCCCCGACGCCTGGGGATCACGTCGCCCGTCGGACACCGAAGGGGCCCGTCACCGAGATCGGTGACGAGCCCCTTTCGGGTCAGGCGCGCCGCTCAGAGGGGGGCGGCCTTCTTGGCTCAGAGGCGGGCGGCCTTCTTGGCCATCGCCGACTTCTTGTTCGCGGCCTGGTTCTTGTGGATGACGCCCTTGCTCGCGGCCTTGTCGAGCTTGGTCGAGGCGACCTTGAGGGCCTCCTTGGCCGCGTCGACGTCGCCGGAGTCGGCGGCCTCGCGGAACTTGCGGATCGCCGTCTTGAACTCGGACTTGACTGCCTTGTTGCGCTCGGTCGCCGCGCGGTTGGTCTTGATGCGCTTGAGCTGGGACTTGATGTTCGCCACTGGTGTCGTCTGTGCTTTCTCTGGGGTCGGATGCCGTTAGAGGGCGGCAGTCGCGCGTCGGGACCGGACGTGGGGACATCCGTGGTTGACGTGCGCTGGGTGGTGCTCTCGTGCGCGCACGACCTCAAGCGCGCACGCAGGGGACAAACTTACCAGCGGGGCCCCCGGGCCACCAAAACGCCCCGGTTCACGTGCGGTTGCGGGTGTGCTGGCTGGTGATCGTCAGCACGACCCGCTCCACGGCGTACACCGGGTCGCGACCACCGCCCTTGACCTCGAAGTCTGCGGCGGCGAGGGCCTGCACGCACACGGCCAGGCCGTCTGCCGTCCACCCCCCGAGCGCCCGGCGGGCCTTGTCGACCTGCCACGGGGCAAGCCCCACGTCACGGGCCACGTCCGCGGACCGGCCGCGGCCCGCCGAGCCGACCTTGATGAGCTGGCGCACCTGCTGGGCGAGCACCGCGACGATCGGGACCGGGTCGACCCCCACGGCGATGGCGTGGCGGAGCAGGCGCAGCGCCTCGCCCGTGTCGCCGAGCATCGCGGCATCGGCCACCCGGAAGCCGGTCGCCTCGACCTTGCCCCCGTGATACGTCATGACGACCTTCTCGTCGATGACCCCCGTGGTGTCGTCGACGAGCTGCTGGCAGGCGGCCGCGAGCTCGCGCAGGTCCTTGCCGACGGCCTCGACGAGCGCGTGCACCGCCTCGCCCGTGGCCTTGCGGCGAGCGCGGCGGAACTCATGGGCAGCGAAGTCGGCCTTGTCCCGGTCGGACTTGATCGCCGGGGCGTCGATGACGCGCGCGCCGGACCCCCGCAGCGTGTCGAGCACCTTCTTGCCGCGTGACCCGCCCTTGTGGAGCACGACCAGGGTGAGGTCGGGCTCCGGCCCTCCCGCCAGGGCGGACAGCAGGTCGGTCTGGAGGTCCTCGGCGGCCTCGTCCACGTCATGGACGACGATGCACTTGGCACCACCGAACAGCGAGGGGCTCGCGTGCAGGGTGAGCTCGCCGGGGGTGTAGGCCGCGGCATACAGCCGGATCGTCTCGAGGTCGGGTGCGGTGACCTTGAGGTCGTTGAGGGTCTGGGCGAGACCCCGCTCCGCGAGCACCTGCTCGGGCCCGGCGATGAGGACGTACGGGGGCACCCGGTGGGGCACCGCGACCTCGTCCGACATGGCCGTCACTCTGCCACGTGGCAGCGACACGGGGGTCACCTGAGTCAGCCGTGACATCGAGTCGTGGACCCCGCGCGTGACGTGCCGACCGACCACACGCAGAAGTTCGGAGCGCGCGCTGCAATTGCCGGTCGACGCCCCGACTTCTGCGTTCGCGCCTCAGTCGAAACTGAGGGTGACGCCGGTGCCTGGCTTGAGGTCGAGCCCGGCCAGCCGCGCCGAGACGGCATCGGGGGGCAGCTCCATCGACTCCGCGAGCTCGTCAAGGGTCAGGCCCAGCTCGATGCCGTCGCGCAGCTCCTCGTCCTCCTGCTCGGTCCACGCGTGCCCGTGGGTGACGGCGGTGCGCGCAGACTCCGGCGGTGGGGGCGCCTCGGCGACGGGACGCTCCGCAGGGACCGGTGCCACGGCATCCGGACCGCGGTCGGTGTCGCCGACGGGCGCCGCGAGCGCGCCCGTCAGCCCACGCAGGGCCGGCTCGGCGACCGGCAGCGGCGGGTCGGCGATCTCGTCGAGACGAGCCAGCGCCGAGAGCACCATCGCCCGGTCTGCGGTGGGCCAGAAGGGCGGCAGCGATCGTTGGAGGAACCCGGCGTACCGGGCCGTCATCATCCGGTTGTCGAGGAACGCCACGACCCCGCGATCATCGGACCGACGGATCAGCCTCCCGGCGCCCTGCGCCAGTCGCAGGGCCGCGTGCGTCGCCGAGACCGCCATGAACCCGTTGCCGCCCATCCGTGCGATCGCCCGGGATCGCGCGGAAGCCAGCGGGTCGTCGGGGCGGGGAAACGGGATGCGGTCGATGATGACCAGCTGGCACGAGGAGCCCGGCACATCGACGCCCTGCCACAACGACAGGGTGCCGAACAGGCAGGTACGCGGATCGCGGGCGAACTGACGCACGAGCGTGCTGATCTGGTCCTCGCCCTGGCAGAGGAACGCGATGTCGCCCTCGAGGTCGGCGAACCGCTCGCGCATCGCCTCCGTCGCCTCCTTGGCGGCCCGCATCGAGGAGAAGAGGCCGAGCGTGCGCCCGCCTGCCGCCCGCACGAGCGCCTCGATCTCGTCGAGCGTCTGCGCGGCCAGGCCGTCCCGACCGGGTGGGGGCAGGTGCCTTGCGACGTAGGCGATGCCCTGCCTCGGGTAGTCGAACGGGCTGCCGACGTCGAGCCCCCGCCACGTCGGCGCGCCCTCGCCGCGCAGCCCGATCGTGCCCGCCACCGCCTCGAAGGACCCACCGAGCTCGAGCGTGGCGGAGGTCATCACGACGGTGCGCTCGTGGAAGACCTTGTCGCGCACGAGCATCGCCACGCTCATCGGCGCCACGCGCAGCACCGGTCCGCGCCGCGGGTCGCGGTTCAGCCACACGACGTCGAGCTCGCGCTCCTCGAGAATGCGGCAGGCGTTCTCGAACACCTCGTCCACGGCGGCGCGGGCGACCTGCCGACCGGCATCCGGCTCCTCGCCCTGCTGCGGCTTGAGCTCGCTCTGCACGGCGCGTGCCGTGTCGCGCACGCGCCCCAGCGCCATGGCGAGCGAGTCGGGGATGCCGGTCAGCCGCCCCTCCGGTGCCGGCTCCAGCACCGACTCGAGCAGGTCCGCGGCCTCGTCCATCGTCGAGGACGCGTCGGCCTGGCGCCCGGCCCGCTTGGCGGCGGCCCGGACCATGCCGGGGGTCACCTCGTCGGTGATGGTCGACGTCACCCGGTCGACGAGCTCGTGCCCCTCGTCGATGACGAGCACGTCGTGCTCGGGCAGCATCTGCCGACCCTCGAAGGCGTCGATGGCCATGAACGAGTGGTTGGTGACGATGACGTCGACGTCGGCAGCGGCGGCGCGGGAGCGCTCGACGAAGCACTCGGCGACCATGGGGCAGCGGCTGCCCAGGCACTCCTCGGCACTGACGGACACCTGCCGCCAGGCCCGCTCCGACACTCCCGGCACCAGCTCGTCGCGGTCGCCGGACTCGGTGACCTCGGCCCAGCTCCGCAGGCGCACGACCTCGGCCCCGAGCCGCGATGCCGCTTGGTCGACGGCTCCCAGCGACATCAGCGAGTCGGCGTCGTCGTCGGGGAACCCCCCTTCGACCTTGTGCGCACACAGGTAGTTGCGCCGGCCCTTGACCAGTGCATAGGTGGGGCGGCGCCCGAGGAGGGGCGCCACGGCATCCGCGAGCCTGGGCATGTCACGGTCGACAATCTGCGCCTGGAGCGCGAGCGTCGCGGTGGCCACGACGGCAGGGGTGCCGGTGTCCACCGCGTGCATCACCGCGGGCACGAGGTAGGCGAGCGACTTTCCGGTGCCGGTCCCGGCCTGGACCAGGAGGTGGCTCCTGCCGTCGATGGCGTCGGCAACGGCCTGGGCCATCTCGACCTGGCCGGGCCGCTCGGTTCCGCCCACTGCGCCGACGGCTGCGTGGAGGAGGTCGGTCAGCGTGGGCACCAGAGCAGGGTATGCCGTTGCGCCGGTGCCGGGGTCGAGCCCGTCCACAGGCGTCGAGACCGGTGCGCGGAGCCGAGCTGCTGAGCAGGGTCGAGCGAACACGTCGCTTCCCTGTTGCGCATCGTGCGACAGGTTGCGTCATGTGGCGCACAAATGATGACACGGAAGCCCCGCTGGTGCTTGACTGGCGCCCGTGACCGCTGAGACCACCACCGCCCCCTTCCCGTCCGACATCGAGATCGCCGAGGCGGCCGAGATCACCCCGATCACGATGCTGGCGCAGGACCGCCTCGGCCTGCCCGCCGAGGCCCTGATCCCCTACGGCCACACGAAGGCGAAGATCGACCTCGCGCACATCCGCAGCCTCGCCGACCACCCCGAGGGCACCCTCATCCTCGTCACCGCGATCTCACCGACCCCGGCCGGTGAGGGCAAGACGACGACGTCGGTGGGACTGGCCGACGCGCTGAGCCGGATCGGCAAGTCGGCCATGGTGGCCCTGCGCGAGCCCTCGATGGGCCCGGTGTTCGGCATCAAGGGTGGAGCCGCGGGGGGCGGCTACGCACAGGTCGTGCCGATGACCGACATCAACCTCAACTTCACCGGCGACTTCGCGTCCATCGCGGCGGCGAACAACCTGCTCGCCGCGCTCATCGACAACCACATCCACCACGGGAACGCCCTGGGCATCGATGCGCGCACGATCACGTGGAAGCGGGTCGTCGACCTCAACGACCGGGCGCTGCGCGACATCGTCATCTCGCTCGGCGGGGTGGTCAACGGCTTCCCGCGCGAGGACGGCTTCGACATCGTCGTCGCCTCCGAGGTGATGGCGATCTTCTGCCTGGCGACGTCGCTGGCCGACCTGAGGGAGCGCCTGGGCAACATCGTCGTCGGCTACACCCGTGACAAGAAGCCCGTGACCGCCCGCGACCTCAAGGCCCACGGAGCCATGACGGTGATCCTGCGCGACGCCCTGGCTCCCAACCTCGTGCAGACCCTCGAGCACACCCCGGCGATGATCCACGGGGGTCCGTTCGCGAACATCGCCCACGGCTGCAACTCCGTCATGGCCACGCGCACCGCCCTCAAGCTGGCCGACTACGTCGTCACCGAGGCCGGCTTCGGTGCCGACCTCGGCGCCGAGAAGTTCATCGACATCAAGTGCCGCACCTCGGGGCTGCGCCCGAGCGCCGTGGTCGTCGTGGCGACGATCCGGGCGCTGAAGTACCACGGAGGCGTGGCGCTGGCCGACCTCAGGACCGAGGACGTCGACGCCCTGGCGCGCGGCATGGAGAACCTGCGCAAGCACCTGCGCAACGTCAAGGACGTCTACGGACTGCCCCCGGTCGTCGCGATCAACCGCTTTCCGACCGACACCGACGCCGAGGTCGGCGCGCTCATCGAGCTCGTGCAGGCCGAGGGGGCCCAGGCCTACGAGGCGACGCACTTCAGCCACGGCGGCGCCGGCGCCGAGGCCCTGGCACACGGTGTGCTCGAGGCCATCGAGTCGGGCGAGGGCGAGATGCAGTTCGTCTACCCCGACGACATCTCGCTGGCCGCCAAGGCCGAGGCGATCGCCACCAGGGTCTACGGCGCGGCCGGGGTCACGTTCGACTCAAGGGCCGCCAAGCGGCTCGCGCAGATCGAGGCCGACGGCTACGGCGGGCTCCCGGTGTGCATGGCCAAGACGCAGAGCTCGTTCTCGACCGACGCGACGCGACGTGGGGCACCCACCGGGCACACCGTCAACATCCGCGAGGTCCGCCTCGCCGCGGGCGCCGGGTTCGTCGTCATGGTGACCGGAGACATCATGACGATGCCCGGCCTTCCCAGGGTCCCGGCATCCGACCACATCGACATCGACGAGGACGGCAACATCGTCGGCCTCAGCTGACGGGCGGCCGCGAACAGATGAGGTGCGCGACGAGGGCGCTCCACCCGGTCTGGTGCGAGGCGCCGCAGCCCCGCCCGGTGTCGCCGTCGAAGTACTCGGCGAAGGTCGGGTGGACGTCCCACAGCGGCCCACTCGGGTGGTCGCGAGGGGTGCCGGGTCGTCGCCCGTCCACGCCGGGCCGGAAGAGTGCCACGAGTCGCTGCTCGAGGTCGTCGGCCGCCTCCGCCAGACCTCGGGTGCTCCCCGACCCCGTGGGGTACTCCACCTCGATGCTGCCGCCGGCCGCCGCGGCATGGCCGCGCAGCCCGTCGATGAGCAGCACGTTGATCGGGAACCACACCGGGCCACGCCAGTTCGAGTTGCCGCCGAAGAGGTTGGTCGTCGACTCCCCCGGGTCGTAGGCCACCGACATGGAGACCCCCGCCACGTCGAGCGTCACCCCGCCGCGGTACGCGGCCGACAACGACCGGATGCCGTGCGGCCCGAGGAACTCGCCCTCGTCGAACAATCGGCGCATCAACGCGTCGGCCCGGGCTGCGGTGAGCGGGGCGAGGGTGGTCACCACCTGGCCCTCGGTGCGTGTCGTGACCAGGGCATCCGTGAGGTCGGGACGTCGGCGCTGCAGCCACCGCAGCCGGGCCACGAAGTCGGGGAGCTCCCGGGTGATCCAGTCAGGGGCGTGAGCCACGGCGACGAGCGGCAGCAGCCCCACGAGCGAGCGCAGTCGTACGGGCTCCGAGCGCCCGTCGGGCCCGACGAGCACGTCGTAGAAGAAGCCGTCGGCCTCGTCCCAGAGCGACACGTCGTCGGTGCCGAAGGTCTCCATCGCCTCGGCCACGGAGAGGAAGTGCTCGAGGAACGTCGTCGCGAGCCCGTCGAAGGCCTGGTCCTCACGGCTGAGTTCGAGGGCGATGCGCAGCATCGTCAGCGAGAAGAAGGCCATCCAACTCGTCGCGTCGCTCTGCTCGAGCCGCCAGCCCTCCGGCACGTCGCGCGAACGGTCGAACACCGAGATGTTGTCCATCCCGAGGAAGCCACCCTCGAAGAGATTGGACCCGTCGGAGTCCTTCCGGTTCAGCCACCACGAGAAGTTGAACATCAGCTTGGTGAAGATGCGCACGAGGAACGCCCGGTCGGTGCCGCCGTCGAGCTGGTGGACGTGCCAGGCCGCCCACGCGTGCACCGGCGGGTTGACGTCCCCGAAGTCCCACTCGTAGGCGGGCAGCTGGCCGTTGGGGTGCTGGGCCCACTCGCGCACGAGCAGCAACAGCTGGTTCTTCGCGAACGCCGGGTCCACGTGGGCGATCGCGACGCAGTGGAACGCGAGGTCCCACGTGGCGAACCACGGGTACTCCCACTCGTCGGGCATCGAGATGACGTCGGCGAGGGCGAGCTGGCTCCAGGCACGGTTGCGCGCCGAGCGCTCCCGGCGTCGTGGTGACGCCGGCGGCCCGGCCGGGTCGCCGTCCAGCCACTGCGTGACCGAGTAGCGGTAGAGCTGCTTTCCCCAGTTCAGCCCCGCGAACGCCCGACGCGCGATGTGCCGGTCCTCGTCGCTCACCGCCGCAGGGATGACCGCCGCGTAGAACTCGTCGGCCTCGCGCCGCCGGTCGTGGAGCACCGCGGCGAACGAGCGCCCGAAGGGATGTTCGACCTGGTGGTCGGCACGCAGCCGTAGCTGCACCCGCACGGTCTCACCGGGCTTCACCGACGCGAACCGGTAGACGAGCCCCACCTTCGTGCCCGTCGCCGCGGGGTTGGTACCACTGTCGTCGCCGTCGACGACCGCGCGCCCGATGCCGTCCTTGGGGTACGCCGACAGGCTCACGCCGGCATCCGGCCCGAACACCTCGGCCACGTTGGTCTCGTTGTCGCAGAACAGCACTCGCGGCGAACCCTGCGCGATGAGGACATAGCGCCCGAGCCAGCCGTGCTCGGCCTGGACCACGGTCGTGCCCGGCGCCAGCGTGTCGCCGGCATCCACGAGCCGCAGCGACGGCCGGCGATCGTCGCGGCCCCAGGACCAGGTGTTGCGGAACCACAGCTGGGGGACCAGGTCCAGGGTGGCGGCATCCGGGCCGTGGTTGGTCGCCTCGATGACCATGCAGACGTCGTCCGGGGCAACCTTGGCGTGCGTGGTCACGATGTCGAAGAACCGGTCCCCGGCGAGCACGCCGGTGTCGGCGAGCTGGTACTCCTCGACGTCGGGGCCCCGCCGCGCGTTCTCGTCGACGAGCGCGGCGTACGGGAAGGCCCCCTGCGGGTAGCGGTAGAGGTGCTGGGCCCAGGAGTGCGTCGGGGTGGCGTCCAGTGCCCACCAGTGCTCCTTGGCGTCCTCGCCGTGGTTGCCCTGACCGTTGGTCAGCCCGAAGAGCCTCTCCTTGAGCCGGTCGTCGCGGTGGTTCCACGCGGCGACCGCGAGGTTGAGGAAGCCGTAGCGGTCGGTCAGGCCCGCGATGCCGTCCTCGCCCCAGCGGTAGGCCCGGGCGTGCGCCTGCTCGAAGGGGAAGTGCGCCCAGGCGTCGCCGTCCTCGGAGTAGTCCTCGCGCACCGTTCCCCACTGGCGCGCCGAGAGGTACGGGCCCCAGAGCCGCCACGGGTCGTCGTCACCGGGGCTGTGCCGCAGCCGGACGTGTTCGTCGGTGGGCGGGGGCGTCTGTCCTGCCTCGGCCATCAGGCCTCAGGACGCCAGTGCGGGTCGCGCCCGAGCAGGGCGATCAGCCGTTCCTGGATCGGCGCGTCATCAGCCACCGGCTGCGGGGCACCGAACTGCCCGGAGATCTGCAGGGCCGGGCCCATGGCCGACATCCCGTGGAAGGCACCCGTGGCCCAGTCCTCGTCGAAGGCGGTGTCCAGGCCCTGCGACCGGGCCAGGTCCCACCCGTGGGCGATGACATCGAAGGTGTAGAAGCGGTTGATGACCTGGCCGAGCGGCATCCGGCCCATCGGGCTGTCCACGTCCTCGGCCGCAGCCGGGGCGTCGAGCAGCTCCTGGACGGCCGACGCCTGGACGCGCACCTGCTCGGCGGGGTCATCGACCCGGGGGATGTCCAGGTGCACGCCTATCCCGCCGAGGAAGTCGGCCACCCAGGTGAGGTGCTCGGGGACGTCGCGGGCTCGCCATTCCTTCACGGGGGTCGGTGCGTCCCAGTCGGTGACCTGCTCGGCGATGGCGATCAGCCGGTCGCTGGCGACACGGTGCTGCTCGGCGGGGCTGGCATCGGTGAACTGGGACACGGCATCCTCCTCGGGCGGGGTGAACGGCCCACCCTGCCATGGTCGGGCAGACTCAGGGGGCGAGTGAAGGAGCGATCATGACGTCGGACGCTGCGGTGATCCTGACCGCCGCCTTCGCGGCGGGACACGCGGATGCCGAGAGGTCTGGCTGACGACGACCGTGCACTCGGTCCTCATGATCGGTGTCGGGTCAGCGGTACTCGGGGTTGGGGTCCTGCGCCCGGCTGAGGTCCCAGTTCGTCGTGACGTTGCCGTGCGCGGGCACCCCACCGGCATCCTTGAGCCGGTGCGCGGTGTGCAGCATGTTCCACGCGGCGAAGACCGTGTTCCTCGTCGTCCAGTGGTTCTGCGCGCCGCGGTTGTCGTCGAGGTAGGAGGGCCCGGGCCCGGCCTCGCCGTTCCAGTACGCATCAGCCTGGGGCGGGATGGTGAACCCGATGTGCGACAGCGCGTAGAGCATCTGGGCAGCGCAGTGCTTGCCGCCGTCCTCGTTCCCGGTGACGACGACCCCGCCGACCTTGCCGTAGTACGACCACTGCCCCGCGGCGTTGAGCTCACCCGACCAGCCGTAGAGCCGCTCGATGGCCAGCCGGGTCAGCGAGGACTGGTCACCGAGCCAGATCGGCGTCGCGAGCACGACGATGTCGGCCGGCTCGACGAGGCTGCGGTAGAGGTCGGGGAAGTCGTCACGCTCCCAGCCGTGCTCGCGCATGTCGGGTTGCACCCCCGGCGGGATGACGTGGTCGACCAGCCGCACCACGTCGACCCGGGCCCCCACGCCCCGCAGCACGTGGGCGCTCACGTCGAGCAGGCCGTCGGTGTGGCTGGGCTCGGGTGAGCGCTTGAGCGTGCCGTTGAGGTAGACGGCCCGCAGGTCGGAGAAGTCAGTGTCGCTGGCCGCGATCTCGGCATCGATGAACCGCTGGACGGAGTCGGGAAGCATGAGACCGAGGCTACCCGGACGTCCCCGGGACGGTCAGGCGCCGAAAGCCGTGAGCTCGGCCGCGAGGTTCGCGTGCACCCGCGCGTGAACCCGGGTCCCCTCGGCCTCGTGGCGCGACTCGAGCACGTCGCCCTGCTCGTGCAGGCGGCTCACGAGGTCGCCGCGGCTGTAGGGCACGAGCACGTCGACCTCGACGTCGGGGTGGGGCAGCTCGTCGCCGATGAGGGCCCGCAGCTCATCGAGGCCTTCGCCCGTGCGCGCCGACACGACGATCGAGTGCTTCTCGTGGCGACGCAGGCGGGCGATGACGTCGGGGTCGGCGAGGTCGGCCTTGTTGATGACGATGACCTCACGCACGTCGGTCGCGTCGACGTCGGCGAGCACCGAGCGCACCGCGGTGATCTGACCCTCGGGGTCGGGGTGCGAGCCGTCGACGACGTGCAGCAGCAGGTCTGCCTCGGCGACCTCCTCGAGGGTCGAGCGGAATGCCTCGACGAGCTGATGCGGCAGGGCCCGCACGAACCCCACGGTGTCGGCAAGCGTGTACATCCGGCCGTCGAGCGTCTCGGCCTTGCGCACGGTGGGGTCGAGCGTCGCGAACAGCGAGTTCTCGACGAGCACCCCGGCCCCGGTGAGCCGGTTGAGGATGCTGGACTTGCCCGCGTTCGTGTAGCCCGCGATCGCGACGCTCGGCACGGCATTGGCCTTGCGCGACCCCCGCTTGGTGTCGCGGACGGTCTTCATCTCCTTGATCTCACGGCGCAGCCTGGCGATGCGCGTGTTGATCCGGCGGCGGTCGAGCTCGATCTTCGTCTCACCCGGGCCGCGCGAACCCATGCCCTGGCCACCCGCGGCCTGACCACCGGCCTGCCGCGACATCGACTCACCCCAGCCACGCAGGCGCGGCAGGAGGTACTGCAGCTGCGCCAGCTCGACCTGCGCCTTGCCCTCCCGCGACTTCGCGTGCTGGGCGAAGATGTCGAGGATGAGGGCGGTGCGGTCGATGACCTTGACCTTGACGACGTCCTCGAGGGCACGGCGCTGGCTGGGGGCGAGCTCGGTGTCGCACACGACGGTGTCGGCGCCCTCGGCGATGACGATGTCGCGCAACTCGGCGGCCTTGCCCTTGCCGAGGTAGGTCGCGGGGTCGGGGTTTGACCGGCGCTGCACGAGCCCGGCGAGCACCTCGGAACCGGCGGTCTCCGCGAGCGCGGCGAGCTCACGCATGGAGTTCTCGGCGTCCTCGGCGGTGCCCTCGCACCACACCGACGCGAGCACGACCCGTTCCAGGCGCAGCTGGCGGTACTCGACCTCGGTGACGTCCTCGAGCTCGGTGGACAGGCCGCCGACGCGGCGCAGCGCGGCGCGCTCCTCGCGGTCGAGCTGGTCACCGTCGAACGAGGCGTCGTCGAACGAGGCGTCGTCGAAGGAGGCGTCGTCGAACGAGGCGTCGTCGTCCAGCACGAAGCCGGAGTCATCGAAGGTGAGGTCGTCGGCGAGCGCGTCGGCTCGCCCGGAGATGCTGTGGTTCGAAGTCATGTTCTCCCTAGGGTCTCACCGGGCAACGCTCGACGGCGAACGGTTTCTTCCGCCCGGCGCTAGCGTGTCCCCTGCGATGAGCGAGAACGACCACTACTTCACGGCCGCCCCGGCCAGCGCCGACGAGCGCCGCCGGGTGCCGGTCACCCTGGCCGGGCGCCCGCTGGAGGCCGAGGTGGCGCCGGGGATCTTCTCCCCCGCAGGCCTGGACAAGGGCACCGCCGTGCTCCTCGACGAGGCGCCCCCTCCCCCGGCCTCCGGCACCTTCCTCGACCTCGGCTGCGGCTGGGGACCGATCGCCCTCACCCTGGCGCTGGCCTCACCCGCAGCGACCGTGCACGCCCTCGACGTCAATGAGCGCGCCCTCGACCTCACCCGCCGCAACGCAGCCGCGCTGGGGCTGGAGGGCGTCCACGCCACCACGGCGAACGGCATCCCGGATGCCGTGCGCTTCGACCTCATCTGGTCCAACCCCCCGATCCGGGTCGGGAAGGCGGCGCTGCACGACCTGCTGCGCACGTGGCTGCCGCGACTCGCGCCCGGAGGGGTCGCCTACCTCGTCGTGCAGAAGAACCTCGGGTCGGACAGCCTGCAGCGGTGGATCGAGGCCGAACTGGGGATGCCGTGCACCCGGTTCGCGTCGAGCAAGGGTTTCCGGGTGCTCGAGGTGAGGGCATCGTGACCCCGTCGCTCGGCGTCGTGCTCGTGCCGACGCTGCCCCCGGAGGCGCTGCGGCCCCTCGCGGCGGCAGCCGACGAACACCTCGACGAGCTCTGGGTGTGGGAGGACTGCTTCAAGGAGTCCGGCATCGCGGCGGCTGCGGCGGCGCTGGCGTGGACCACGCAGGTACGCGTGGGCATCGGTCTGGCCCCGGTGCCGCTGCGCAACGTCGCCCTGCTCGCCATGGAGATCGCGACGCTGCACCGGCTGTTCCCGGGTCGGCTGCTGCCCGGCATCGGGCACGGTGTCCAGGACTGGATGGGCCAGGTCGGTGCCCGGGTCGAGTCCCCGCTGACGCTGCTGCGCGAGCACGCCGAGGCGCTGCGCCTCCTGCTCGACGGGCACGAGGTGAGCGTCTCGGGGCGGTACGTGCACCTCGACGCCGTCAAGCTCGACTGGCCTCCGCCGCCGGGCACCCCGCTGCTCATCGGCGGTGGCGGCCCTCGCACGCTCGAGCTGGCCGGTCGGTACGGCGACGGCATCCTCATCGGCTCAGCCGTCTCCGAGGAAGAGCTCGAGGCCTCGGTCACGGCGGCGCAGAGCGGCTGGGCGGCAGGCGAAGGCGCCGACGGCGCACGGATGCCGGTGCTCACCCACCTCATCGCCGCCACCGGGCCGGGGGCTCGGCGGCGCCTCGACGACGAGCTGCGCCGTTGGGGTCACGCCGACGGTGCACCCGGCCGCGGTGTCGCCGGTGACGCGCCGACGGTCGCGGATGCAGTGCGCCGTCTCGCAGCGCTCGGCGCGAGCACCGTGGTGTTCCAGCCGACGCAGGACGAGCCGGACCTCGACGGGTTCGTCGAGTTCGTGGGCCGGGACGTCAGGGCTGCTCTCGCACGGTGAGGTGCGCGAGGTCGATGACGCCGTCGGCCACCAACGCGGCAGGCCCGGCGAGCTCGACGCCCTGGTCGGCGAGCAGTCGCACGGTGAGCCGACCACCGGGGACGTCGACGAGCCACGTCGCGCCGGTGTCGAGCGAGCCGGCCCAGAAGCTCGTCGCGATCGCCGCCGCGCAGGCACCGGTGCCGCAGGACCGGGTCTCGCCGACCCCGCGCTCGTGCACGCGCATCGCGATGTGTCCGGGCCCCATCGGGCGGACGATCTCGACGTTCGTGCCGTGGGGCGGCTCGGGGCGCACGGCCGGCGGGAGCGTGAGGTCGACCTCGTCGAGGTCCACGGTCTCGGGCAGCGCCACGACGGTGTGCGGGTTGCCGACGTCGACGGTGAGCGCCGAG
>DATIAB010000255.1:0-3233 GCA_035458265.1 Ornithinibacter sp.
TGGTGAAGGTGGCCTGCTCCGACGCGCCCTCGGCCGGGATGCCGGCCGGGTTGGTCAGCGCCACGGTCGGCTGGGTCGGGGCGAGCGGGTCACGGCCGTAGCGACCGACGACCTCGGGGCGCGTCGAGGGGTTGACCGCCCACGAGAACTTGCCGCCCGTGCCCTTCAGCGAGCTCGAGAGGTCGTTGTCGTAGGGGATCGGCGCACCGACGCCGCCACCGGCCAGCAGCACCGGCGATGTCATCGCCTGGAACTGCTTGCTCACCGTGAGGGTGCGGCCCGCAGGGGCCGTGCCGGTGATCGTGGAGTGCAGCCCGGCATCCAGCGTGGCCTCGGCCATCCGGTAGTAGGCCTCGCGGTTGCCGCCCTGGCCGGCGCCCGCAGCGGGCTCCAGACCCAGGTACTCGGCGACGACACCGTCCTCGTACGCGGGGTGGAAGCTGTCCGGACCGATCTCGAAGGTGAACCCGAGCCCACCGGTCTGCCAGTAGCTCCAGTCCTCGACGGACCCGGAGGTGTCGTAGAGCTGGAAGGACGCCTGGTTGGTGTAGTCGTTGGTCTCGGTCATCGACGCGCCGAGTGCCTTGTAGGCCGGCTCGTCGGGCGAGTAGCCCGTGGAGAGCAGCGACGGCGGGCGCAGCACGAGGTTGCTGTACGTGTGGTTGCTGATGAGGTTGGTGACCTGCCGGCTCGAGATGAGCTGCTTGATGTTGTCGACCTCGGGGGTGTCGCCGGGGGCGTCACCGCGGTAGGTGTCGCTGCGGTAGGCCGTGCTCGCGCCGGGCCCGCCCCAGAAGCCGGGGTAGTTGCGGTTGGGGTCGGTGCCGCGCTCGCGCCCGGCCGGGTTGTCGGCGCAGGTGCCGCCGAGCCACTGGGCCGCGGTGAACGCCGAGATGGTGCAGTTCTTGCGCTTCATCTCGTAGTCGAAGCGGGAGAAGTTGCCGAGCGGTGCCGCCGACCGGCTGATGTGGAAGCCGTCGACGTTGACGACCGGCACGATGATCGTGCGGCTGTTGTCCACGATGTTCTGCGTGCGGGCGTCGCTGGCCTGGTTGGTCAGCAGGTCGTAGGCGAACTCCATCGAGTGCTCGACCGAGGGCCACTCGCGGGCGTGGTGGGCCCCCATCATGAGGAAGACCGGCTTGCCGTCGTCGACGTTCGCCGCGTCGGTCGTGATCTCGATGCCGTGCACCGGGCGCCCCTCGACGCTCGCGTTGGGAAGGGTGAACTTCCGCACGAGCGTCGGGTAGTCCTGGGCCAGCTGGTCGAGCTCGGCGTTGATCTCGTCCAGCGTGCGGTAGGCGGTGCTGCCGCTCGGCAACCCCGACTCTTCGACGGACGCGGCGTAGGCCTGGTCCGCGGAACGGGCCTGCCGCATGGTCGCGGCGAGGTCGGCGTCCTCGACGCGCCAGGTGAAGCCGGCGGCGCGCAGCTTCGCGGCGTCGGACTTGCCGTGGAGGATGACCTCCACCCCGGTGTCGTCACCGTGTTCGGTCGTGTCGAGCCCGAGCTCGTTGACCTTCGTGCGGTCTGCCTGGCTCTTGGCCAGGACGTGGACGACCTGGACCTTCTCCTCCGGTGCCTGGGGCGCGGCGGCCGAGAAACCGGCTCCGGCCAGCACGACCGCGGCGGCCAGGGCCCCCGCGACGGGTATGCGATGGGATCTGACAAGGGCTGACTTCATCGGCTGCTCCTCGATGGGTGGGTGCCGCTGTGGACGGCCCGGCCGACGCTAGCCCACAGGAACAGGCGAAGGACAGATCCCACGCGGGGAAAATTTCACCGGATGCCGGTCAGCGCCTCAGGATCCTCACCCGGGCCGGGAAACGCTCCCCCACGGTCACCTCGGTGACGTCCACGGCATCCCGGTCGAGGGCGTCGAGGTCGGGCGTCACGGACAGGTGCTGGGCGAGGGTCTCGCCGGTGACCAGGTCGCGGTGGTTCAGCACCGCCCGGTAGACGAACTCGGCGCCGGTGACCTCCAGGGAGATCCGGTCCGAGACCTCGAGACCGGCATCGCGGCGTGCCTGCTGCACCGCCCGCACGAGGTCTCGAGCCGTGCCCTCGAGCTCCAGCTCGGGGGTGACGTCGGTGTCGAGCACGACGAATCCCCCGCCGGGCAGCATCGCCGTGGCGTGCGACCCGGCCTGCTCGGCGTCGACGACCGTCTCGACGATGTACTCCCCCTCGGCGAGGGCGAGCCCGCCCGAGGTCACCGTGCCGTCCTCCGCGACCGACCAGTCACCCGTCTTGCTGCCCTTGATGGCGGTCTGGACGTCCCGCCCCAGGCGCGGCCCGGCCACCCGGGCGTTGACGACGAGCCGCTGGCTGATGCCGAAGTCGGACCCGTGGGCGTCGGCGACGTCGAGCACCGTCACGACCTTGACGTTGAGCTCGTCGGCGATGATCCCGGCGAACGGGGCCAGCCCGTCCGGGGCACCCGTGACGACCGTGAGCTCGGGAAGCGGCAGGCGCACTCGCAGCCGCTCGGCCTTGCGCAGCGAGGAGCCGGTGGAGCACACGGAGCGCACGGCATCCATCGCCTGGACGAGGTCGTCGTCGGCCGGCAGGTCGGCCGTGCTCGGCCAGTCGGCGAGGTGCACCGACCGGCCACCCGTGAGCCCGCGCCAGATCTCCTCGGTGACGAGGGGCAGGAGCGGCGCCGACACGCGAGTGAGCACCTCCAGCGCCGTGTAGAGCGTGTCGAAGGCTGCGTTCGTCGCCGACGCGTCGCCGGCACCGGTGTCCCAGAACCGCTCCCGCGACCGACGGATGTACCAGTTCGTCATCGCGTCGACGAACTGGCGCACCGACTCGCACGCGCCCGGGATGTCGTAGGCGTCCATCTGGCCCTGCACGGTCTCGACGAGCGCGCGCAGCTTGGCGAGCAGGTAGCGGTCGAGCGGGTCGGTGGAGGCCGTCGACCACTGCGCCGTGTATCCCGCTCCCCCGTTCGCGGCGTTCGCGTAGAGGCTGAAGAAGTACCAGCTGTTCCACAGCGGGATGAGCACCTGGCGCACGCCCTCGCGGATGCCCTCCTCGGTGACCACGAGATTGCTGCCGCGCAGGATGCCGCTCGCCATGAGGAACCAGCGCATCGCGTCGGCGCCGTCGCGGTTGAAGACCTCGGTGACGTCCGGGTAGTTCTTCAGCGACTTGCTCATCTTCTGGCCGTCGCTGCCGAGGACGATGCCGTGGCTGACGCACGACGAGAACGCCGGCCGGTCGAACAG
>DATIAB010000256.1:0-7087 GCA_035458265.1 Ornithinibacter sp.
GTTGCTCACGCTGTACCCGCCCGGCCCTGGTGGAGCTGGGGAGGTGGATGCCGGGTGACACCGTCGCGGGGCTGTCCGCTCAGGACGCGGATACACGCCCGTCACCCTCGGACAACCCCGCCAGCGCCCTCCGGATCTGC
Organism: Ornithinibacter sp.; assembly: GCA_035458265.1. GTDB lineage: Bacteria > Actinomycetota > Actinomycetes > Actinomycetales > Dermatophilaceae > Fodinibacter. The sequence goes on from DATIAB010000256.1 coordinate 141, forward strand.
GCGATCACCGTCGCCGGGCTCGCGAGGTCCGCCCAGGTCACCCGCACCACGACGTACCCGAGCGCCCGAAGCGCATCCCTGGACACGTCCGACAGGACGTCGACGGTGTCGAGATCGAGGCCATGGAGCGGGAGCCCGTGCAGAGCCAGAGCCGACTGGTGGGTGGCGACGTCATCCGGCCGTGTTCAGCACCGCGCGGGTTCGCAGGGCGAGGCGCTGCTCCGGGCTCGCTGCCGACCAGAGCTCACCGAGGACATACGCGTCACGTCGCACACGGACGGCCTCCTGCGTGCGTCGCCAGCGGACCAGTGCACCGTCATCCACAGGCACCAGATCGTGAGGGGGTTGTCCGGTCGTGACGGGCGTGTATCCCCGTCACGAGCGGACAACCCCGTCGTTGCTCGGCCGGATCCAGTCGCACCACGGGGCCGGGTCCTAGGGTTGGGGCATGGCGGACTTCATCGGAGCAGTCGACCAGGGCACGACCAGCACCCGGTTCATCGTCTTCGACCACGACGGGCTGCCGCTCGCGAGCCACCAGCTCGAGCACGAGCAGCTGCTCCCCCGCGCCGGCTGGGTCGAGCACAACCCGCTCGAGATCTGGGACCGCACGCAGAGCGTCATCGGCAGCGCGCTCACGACGGCGGGACTGGCCACCTCCGACCTGGCGGCGATCGGGGTGACCAACCAGCGCGAGACCGCGATCGTGTGGGACCGTCACACCGGTCGGCCGTGGCACAACGCCATCGTGTGGCAGGACACCCGAACCGACTCCATCGCCAAGGCCCTGGACTCCGACGACCGCGGCGACGTCATCCGCCGCAAGGCGGGCCTGCCCCCGGCCACGTACTTCTCGGCCGGCAAGGTCCAGTGGATGCTGGAGAACGTCGCCGGCCTGCGTGCCGCCGCCGAGAGCGGGGACGCCCTGTTCGGCACTCCGGACACGTGGATCATCTGGAACCTCACGGGCGGCCCCGACGGCGGCATCCACGCGACGGACGTGACGAACGCGAGCCGCACGATGCTCATGGACCTCACGACGCTGGACTGGGACGACGAGCTGCTCGGCCTCTTCGGCATCCCGCGCGCGATGCTGCCGAGCATCCACAGCAGCAGCGACGGTTCGGCATACGGCATGACGACCGCTGGTCGCGGGGGCGCAACCGGCGTGCGGATCACCGGTGTCCTCGGTGACCAGCAGGCGGCCACGGTGGGTCAGGTGTGCTTCGAGCCCGGCGAGGCGAAGAACACCTATGGCACGGGCAACTTCCTCCTGCTCAACACGGGCGAAGAGCTCGTGCGCAGCAACAACGGCCTGCTCAGCACGGTGGCGTACCGGTTCGGCGACGCCAAGCCGGTCTATGCGCTCGAGGGGTCGATCGCCGTGACCGGCAGTGCCGTGCAGTGGCTGCGCGACCAGCTCGGGATCATCTCCGGCGCCTCCGAGGTCGAGCCCCTGGCGGCATCGGTACCGGACACCGGCGGCGTCTACTTCGTGCCGGCGTTCAGCGGCCTGTTCGCGCCGTACTGGCGCAGCGACGCCCGCGGCGCGATCGTCGGCCTGTCCCGCTTCAACACCAATGCCCACCTCGCCCGGGCCACGCTCGAGGCGATCTGCTACCAGTCACGTGACGTCGTCGACGCCATGGCCGCCGACTCCGGGGTCACACTCACCACCCTCAAGGTCGACGGTGGCATCACCGCCAACCACCTGTGCATGCAGCTGCAGGCAGACATCCTCGGGGTGCCGGTGTCCAAGCCGGTCGTCCCCGAGACGACCGCCCTCGGAGCCGCGTATGCCGCCGGGCTGGCCACCGGTTTCTGGTCCGGCACCGACGAGCTGCGGGCCAACTGGGCGCAGGCGCAACTGTGGGAGCCTCAGTGGAACTACGCCCAGCGACGTGACGGGTATGCCGGGTGGCGCAAGGCCGTGGAGCGCACCCTGGGCTGGGTCGACGTCGAGTAGCGGGATCAGGCGAGCCCGTCGGCCATCGCGGCGTGGCAGATGCCCGCGACCTCGTTGATCGTGCGGCGTCCGTGGCTGAACCCGGCGGTGCTGCGGGACAGGATGCTGAGCACGTACTCCCGGTCGTCGGCGATCACCCAGCCGGTCGAGTTGAGCCGGTAGCCGTCGGGCAGGGGACCCCAGCCGTTCTTGGCGGCCACGTGGACCGTGCCGGACTCCGGCGCGAAGACACCCCACCGCTGGTCGGAGACGACGTCGGCCATGAGGAAGCGGGCGACCGTTCGCCGTGCACCGTCGAGAACCCGGTCGGAGGACAGCACCGCATCGACCATCAGGGACAGGTCGCTCGGAACGGTGCGCCAGAACCCCCACCACCCGTCGTCGAACCGCGTGTTCGACATCCCCACGAGCCCGGCGACCCGCTGCACCTCGTCGCGGCCCACCTGGGCGAGGAGCGTCTCGGTGGCCCCGTTGTCGCTGCGGGTGACCATCCGCTCGGCGAGGTCCCGCTGCTTCGTCGTGAGCTCGACGTCGGCCTCCTGGGCCTGTCGGAGCACCGTCGTGAGGATCAGCACCTTGATCGTGCTGTAGCAGAAGCCCTCCGTCGCCTCGTGGCGGAAGGCCTGCCCCCGGCGCAGGTCGACGAGCTCGAGGCCGAGCCGGCCACTGCGACCGGACAGGTACTCCTCGAGACGGCCTGCGAGCCGGGGAGCCTGGACCACCGTGGGTGCCGCGCCGGTGGCGACCGAGGGAGTTGCCGAAGGGGATGCCGTCGGCGAACCCGATGCGGCTGCCACCGGTGACGAGCGGGGAGTCACGGTGGTCGCCGATGCCGTCGAGGCCGCGGCATCGGCGGTGACGAGCTCGCGAACGCCCAGGCCGAGGGCGCCGAGGCCCAGCAGTGCGCCACCACCGACGACCACACGGCGGCGGGCGATGACCTCCGGCGATGGTCTGCGCGTACGCCGGACGTCGACCCGACGGGGGTCGCGGGGGCGCAGCGGTTCACTCATCGAGACAAGCGTACGGGCGGTCCATGGTGGTCACCGACGCCCAGTACCTCCCCGTCGAGCTCGAGCAGCGGCAGCCCCGGGGCGCTGGCGCCCGACACGAGCGCCCAGTCGTGCTCCAGCGCAACGTGCGCGACCGGCATCCGCCGCCGGGCTGCATCGACCGCCGCACCGACGGCGGCGGTCTCCTCGGGCGGCCAGTACATCCGGGTGACCGAGTGCCAGACGACGGTGAGGACGTCGTCGGCGACGGGGTCGTGCAGCCGCTCGGCCACCCACTGCGACGCCGGAGCACGGTCGACGGTGACGGGGTGCTCGCGGACCACCTGCAGCGCTGCGGCCAGCCGCGTGTGCCGGTCGAGCTGCCACGGCCAGACGAAGGAGGTCAGGTAGATGCCCCCCTCGGGGCTCGCCGCGTCGACCGGGGCGACGTCGCAGCCCCGTCGGTCGACGACCTCGAACGGCAGCGGGGCGAACCCTGCGGCTCCGCAGCCGGCCACGACGAGGGGTGCGTCCGCAGGCCCGGCCGACCACCCGTCACCGAGGAAGCGGTACTCGTCGACGAGCAGGCCCAGGCCGCCCGACGCACCGGGCTCGAGCAGGCGCACCCGGCTCAGACCGGTTCGCCGCACCGCCTCGGTGAGGCCGATGAGCAGCGCCAGGCTGCGCGCGGGTTCGTTGGTCTGCGGCGCCTCGGTGAGGCTGTCGCGCAGCTCGTCGACGTGGGCGGCGAGCACGGGACGGACGGCGGCCCAGGCCTCGTGCGGGTCCAGGTCCCCCCCCAGTGCGGGGTAGAAGCCCTCGAGGTGGGGCGCGTCGCCCCGCAGGACGATCCGGAAGAGCCCGGCGAGCAGCCGGAGCTGCGGCATCTGCTGCGGTGGGGCGTCCTGCCAGCCCTCGAACAGCTCCCACGTGATGCCGCCGACGTCCCAGTCGTCGGCCATCTCCGCGAGGAGGGCACCGTAGAGGTGGTCGGTGTGGCCGAAGTGGTCGCGGAAGCGGTCCGCGAGCGTCGCGCCGGGGTGCTCGCCCATGCGAGCAGGCTACGACGGACCCGGCCCGTGGTCGTCGTCGTGCGACGATGGCCGGGTGAGCGAGCAGCAGAAGCAGGCAGACAACCGCGCCCGTGCCACGACGGACGAGTTCCGGGCGTTCGTGCGCGAGGGATGGGCGCCGCGACGCCCGATGGTGTCAGGGCCCAGCCCGTCCGCCGCCCCGGCGGCCGCACGCCGCGCGGTGCTCAGTGCTGCCTACCCTCGGCAGCGGCTGGTCGTCCCGGCGGGTGGGCTCAAGGTGCGCAGCAACGACACCGACTACGTCTTCCGGCCGCACACCGCCTTCGCCTGGCTCACCGGGTTGGGCGCGGACCGCGAGCCGGACGCCGTGCTCGTGCTCGAGCCCGTCGTCGGGTCCGACGGCGCGGACGGCGGCCACGAGGCCGTGCTCTACTTCCGCCCCCTCGCGGACCGTGACAGCGACGAGTTCTTCGCCGACTCGCGGTATGGCGAGTTCTGGGTGGGAGCCCGGCCGACCATCGCGGACGTCGAGCTCGAGCTCGCGATGACGGCACGACACATCGACGAGTTCGCGGCGGCCGCGGCCAAGGATGCCGGGGAGGTGACCGTGCGCCTGGTGCGCGACGCCGACCTCGCGCTCACCGCCGCCCTGGATGCCGCGCGCGTCGAGAACGGCGCCGCACAGGAGGGGCTGCAGGAGAGCGACGACGCGCTCGCCCACGAGATCTCGCACCTGCGGATGTGCAAGGACGACTGGGAGATCGAGCAGATGCGAGCGGCGGTCGCGGCGACCCACCACGGCTTCGACGCGATGGTCGCCGAGCTCGCGACGGCGGCGGAGGCGGGACGGGGTGAGCGCTGGCTCGAGGGCACCTTCGCCCTGCACGCCCGGCACCGCGGCAACGGGGTCGGGTACGACTCGATCTGCGCGGCCGGTGACCACGCGAACACCCTGCACTGGATCAAGAACACCGGGGAGGTCCGCGAGGGTGACCTCGTCCTCATCGACGCCGGGGTCGAGGTCGACTCGCTCTTCACCGCGGACATCACGCGCACCTTCCCCGTCTCCGGCACGTTCACCGACGCGCAGCGCGAGATCTACGACGCCGTGTTCGCCGCCCAGGAGGCCGGCATCGCGGCGGTCAGGCCGGGCAACAGGTTCTCCGACGTGCACGCGGCGGCGATCCGCGTCATCGCCGAGCACCTGCATGCCTGGGGGCTGCTCCCCGACGGGGTCACGGTCGAGGACACCCTGGACAAGGACCACGGGCAGTACCACCGGCGCTGGATGGTGCACGGCACCTCGCACCACCTGGGGCTCGACGTGCACGACTGCGCGCTCGCGACTCGCGAGGAGTACATGGATGCCGAGCTGCGGCCGGGGATGGTCCTCACGGTCGAGCCCGGGCTGTACTTCAAGTCCGATGACCTGCTGGCTCCCGAGCGCTTCCGCGGCACCGGTGTGCGCATCGAGGACGACGTCGTCGTCACGGCCGACGGCTGCGAGAACCTCTCGGCGGGGATGCCGCGCAGCTCGGCCGACGTGGAAGCGTGGATCGCCCGCCTGCGCTCCCCCTGACCCGTACGTGCTGGGTGGCAGGTCAGCCGCGCCGGATGACGTCGAACAGGGCGGCGTGCTCGACTCCGACCGCCTGACCGCCACCGCCGAGGATCATGCCCAGCAGCTGGCGCGGCACCGGGAACTCGGGAGGAAGGGCGCTGTTGTAGGCATCGTGCGCCTCGAGCGAGTGCACCGCCGCCTCGAAGTGCTCGCCCGACACGTCGACGTAGTGCGTCGGGGTGTTGCTCGCCGCCACGGCCAGGGCTTTGACCCCGCCCCACGGCTCCAGCCCCTCGTCGGTGAGGTCGGTGTGCAGCCAGCGGTTGCCGGCATCCGCCACGGCATCCAAGGTGGCCAAGCCGACGGCGCGATGGTCGGCCTGGTTGACCATGCCCCCACCGAAGCGCTCGTCCCAGGTGCCGGTGACGACGAGGTCGGGGCGCTCACGCCGAATGGCGCGCGTGATGTCGCGGCGCAGCGGGACGCCGTACTCGATGGCGCCGTCCCGCTGGTCGCCGAACTCGACGACATCGACCCCGACCCGGCGAGCGCTCTCGCGCTCCTCCGCCTCACGGACGACGGCTGCCTCGTCGGGGTGCATCGTGTCGATGCCTGCCTCGCCGCGGGTGAGCAGGAAGTAGCTGACGGACGCCCCCTCAGCCACCCAACGATGGACGGCGGCAGCCGTGCCGTACTCGATGTCGTCGGGGTGGGCGACGACGCACAGGATGCGGGCGAACTCGCCCTCGAAGGGCTCGAGCCCGGGCCGGGTGTCAGACATGGCTCACAACCTATGCCTGCCCGGACGCGCCTGTCAGCCCCTCCCTGGACCGGTTGCTACGCCCGGTCGAGGCGGGCCTGCTCGGCCTCGCGCGCCCGTCGCACCTCTTGCTGGGCAGCCCGCATGGGGTCCATCTCGGTGAGCAGCTCCCGGCCGCGCTGCACGTGCTTGTGCTCGCAGAGCACCTCGTACTTCGCGGCGACGACCTGGCTGACCGAGGTGAAGTCGCGCTCGCCACGGGTGAAGCGGTACCCGACGGCCGCCCAGACCATTCCGAAGACCGAACCGAACGCGATCGTGCCCAGGACGTTGAGGATGTTGAACCCGCTGGGGTCGAACAGCGCGAAGATCGTGCCGACGAACAACCCGAGCCAGGCACCCGACAGGGCACCCGCACCGAGTACTCGGCCACGGGTGAGGCGGCCGGTCACGCGCTCGAGCTGCTTGAGGTCGGTGCCGACGATGAGCAGGTCCTGCACCGGGAACTCGTGGTCCGACAGGTAGTCGACGGCCTTCTGGGCCTCTTCGTAGGAGTCGTACAGGCCCAGCGACATCGGGTACTGCAGGGACAGTGCGGCTCGCAGGCCGGGACGCATGGGCTGGCTGGTCATGA
>DATIAB010000257.1:0-8513 GCA_035458265.1 Ornithinibacter sp.
TCGCCGGGGCCGGCACCGACGAAGGCCACCTGGGCCGGCGTGCGGGGGGTGGAGGGGGAGGTCGATCGCGTGGGGCTCACAGGGCACGCTCCGTGGCGGGGTGGGCGGTCATGGTCGTGTGGGACATCAGCTGTGCGGCGCCGTCCTCGAGGAGGAGGTGCGCCAGGCGTCTGCCGAGGCCGGCAGGGTCGGACGGGTCGCCCACGAGGGAGCGGCGCAGGTCGGCGGTGCCATCGGGGGCCGTGACAACCGCCCGCAGCGAGAGCTCGGGACCGTCGAAGCCCTCGACCACCTCGGCGAGGGCACCGACCGGGGCCGAGCACCCCGCCTCGAGCTCGGCGAGCAGGGTGCGCTCCGCGGTGGTGCAGGTGCGGGTGTCGACGTCGTCGAGGGCAGCGACGACGGCTGCGGTCAGCGCGTCGTCGCGGCGGACCTCGACGGCCAGGGCGCCCTGCCCGGGCGCCGGAAGCATCTGGATGGGGTCGAGCAGCTCGCTCGCCTCGTCGATGCGTCCCAGGCGGCGCAGGCCGGCCGCCGCGAGGAGCACGGCGTCGAGGTGGCCGTCGGCGACCTGACGCATCCGGGTGTCGACGTTGCCCCGCAGCTCGGTGACGACCAGGCCCAGGCCGAGCGCCTCGAGCTGGGCTCGACGGCGCGGCGAGCCGGTGCCGACGGTTGACCCCGCCGGCAGCTCGCCCAGCGTGAGGCCGTCGCGCGCGACGAGTGCGTCGCGGGGATCCTCACGCACCGGCACGGCCGCGACGGTCGTGTCCGGGTCGGGTGTCGTCGGGAGGTCCTTCAGGGAGTGCACGGCCAGGTCGACCCGGCCCTGCACGAGGGCGGCCCGCAGCGCGGAGACGAACACCCCGGTGCCGCCGAGCTGGGCCAGTGGAGTGCTCTGGTCGCGGTCGCCCTCGGTGCTCACCTCGACCAGCTCCACCTCGTGGCCGAGGGCGCGCAGCCGGTGGGCCACCCACGAGGACTGCGTCGTCGCGAGGGCCGAGCGGCGGGTGCCGAGCCGCAGCATGCTCATCCCTCCTCGGGAAGGGTGGGAGGGGCCGAGACGAGCGAGACGTCGCGGGGGTCGAGGTCGAACAGCTCGTTGAGGGCCCTGGCGTAGCTGCCCCCCTGGCCGTCCTGGGCCAGCTCCTTGACCCGCACCGTGGGAGTGTGCAGCAGCTTGTCGACGACACGCTCGACGGCCCGGCGCACCTCGGCGCGCTCGGCGTCGGTCAGGCCCGGGGTACGCCGCTCGAGGCGGCGCAGCTCGTCCTCCACGAGAGTGCCCGCGTGGGTACGCAGTGCGGTCACGGTGGGTGCCACGGCTTCTGCCGAGCGCGCCATGAGGTAGGCCGCGACCTCGGCGGTCACGAGGTCGCCGGCCTCTGCGACCTGGGGCGCCGACCCGGCATCCGCGAGGTCGGCACCGAGCTCGGCCAGACCCACCCGGGTGGCCCCCGGGAGCTCGCCGACGGCGAGGTCGATGTCGTGGGGCAGCGCCAGGTCGATGTGCACCTGTGGTCGCCCGCCGCGGGCGAGCAGTGCCCGGCGGACGTCGTCGACCTCGATGACCCGCCCGGGGGCCCCGGTGGACGAGATGACGACGTCGGCGTCGACGAGCGCGGCCGCCAGCTCGCTGAGGTGGCGGGCCGTGCCGCCGACCCGGGTGGCGACGGTACGGGCCCGGTCGTGGTTGCGGTTGGCGACGACCACCGTGCGGGCCCCCGACCGCGACACGGTGCTCGCGGCGAGGGCGCCCATGCCACCGGCGCCGACGACGAGCACGGACAGGCTGTCGAGGGCTCCGAGCTCGTCCTGCGCCCTGGCCAGCCCTGCCTGCACGAGCGAGCCGCTGACGAGGTCGATCCCCGTCTCGGTGTGAACACGCTTCGCGACGCGCAGCGCCTGCTGGAGGACGGTGTTCAGCGCCGGTCCGACGTGGCCGTGTCTCTGGGCGCGAGCGAGTGAGCGCCGGACCTGCCCGAGGATCTGCGCCTCGCCGACGGCCATGGAGTCGAGCCCGGCGGCGACGCAGAACACGTGGGCGATGCCGCGGTCCTCGTAGTGGACGAAGAGGTGCGGCTGGAGCTCGGCGCGGTCGACGGCACACGTGTCGGCCAGCGCTGTGGTGATGTCGGCCAGGGCCCCGTGGAAGGTGAGGCACTCGGCATACACCTCGGTGCGGTTGCACGTGGAGACCACGACGGCCTCGGTGACGTGCTCCGAGCTCAGCACCGCCTGCTCGAGGGCCGTGCGTGCGTCCGGGTCGAGCGCGACGGACTCCAGCAGGGACAGGGGGGCGCCGTGGTGCGACAACCCGAGGACGACCAGGCTCATGGGGACGCCACCTCCGGCACCGCGAACCGCTGCCCGTGGAAGGCGAGGATCTGCAGCTCCGTGGACAGGTCGACGTTGCGGACCACCACACCCTCCGGGACGGTGAGGACGGCCGGAGCGAAGTTCAGCACCGAGCGGACCCCGGCCGCGACGAGGTGCTCACACGCGTCCTGGGCGCCCTCGGACGGGGTCGCGATGACCCCGATGGCCAGGCCCTCGTCGGTGACGAGCCCCTCGAGGTCAGCCATCGGGCGGACGCGCCGCCCCGCGACCTCGTCGCCGACGACGTGCGAGTCACCGTCGAGGAGCGCGATGACCTCGAAACCCCGCTCGGCGAAGCCGCGGTAGGCGGCCAGCGCCCGGCCGAGGTTGCCCATGCCCACGATGGCGACGGGCCAGTCCTGGGTCAGACCCAACGCCGCGGTGATCTCGGACGCGAGCCGCTCGACGTCGTAGCCGACCCCACGCACGCCGTAGGAGCCCAGGTGCGACAGGTCCTTGCGCAGCATCGCCGAGCTCACCCCGGCAGCAGTGGCCAGCTCCTCGGAGCTGACCGACACCACACCCTGCGCCTCGCGCGCCTTCAGGGCCCGCAGGTAACCGGGGAGGCGGGCCACCGAGGCCTCCGGGATACCCCGGCGGGTGGTCGCTGCGTTGGACACAGTCGCTCACCGACTCCTTTCGCGGGCCCGCGCAGCCAGTTCGGAGCGGGCGGTCGCACGCTGTTCAGCGGCCCGGCCAGCGGGTGAGACAGTCAGCGTACGGTCTTGTGAACGCCCGCACAAAGTCGTCCAAGGACCCCGTGACACTCCTCACGCTTCCGTGTGCTACAAGGCTCGACACGGGCCCCTCGGGCGGGACGTCGGCACGGCCGGACGGAGGCCCGGGCCGAGGCCGGGCCGAGGTCAGGCCGAGATCAGGCCGAGATCAGGCCGAGGTCAGGCCGAGCCAGCCGGCCGCCCGCTCCGCCTCGGCGGCGAACACGTCGTCCCGCCGCTCAGGAGCCACGGCCCCCACGAGCTGCCCGAAGAGCTCGAAGGAGACGGCACCGAACAGCCAGGTCCACGCCATGAGCCCGGAGACGGCCTGCTCCTCGGTCGTGCCCGGGCCCATGAACTCCACGAGCGGTGCCAGGCCTTCGACGGCCTCGGCGGACAGCTCTCGCGCGCGGGGTGCGGCCTCGGTGGTGACCTCCTCGCCGCGAAGGGAGTCCTGGATCAGCGCCGCGAGGAGCCGGGTCACCCGCGTCGCCGGCCCGATGGTGTCCGCGGGCGCGGCGTAGCCCGGTACCGGGGAGCCGTAGACGAGCGCGTAGAGAGAGGGGTGGACCAGCGCCCAGGACCGCACCGACTGCGCGATTGCCTGCCAGCGGCCCGGGAGGTCCGCTCTGGGCACGCGCGCCTCCGCCGCCTCCACCGCGGCGCCGAGGGAGTCGTAGGCGTCGATGATGAGGGCGGTGAGCAGCGCATCGCGGTTGTCGAAGTAGCGGTAGATCGCCGAGGACACCATCCCGACCTCGCGCGCCACCTGACGCAGGGACAACCCGGAGGGCCCCTGCGTGGCGAGCTCACGTCGAGCCGCGTCGAGGATCTCCGTGCGCATCTCGGCCCGGGCCCGGGCTCGCACGCCCTGGGCTCGCCCGCTGGTCGTCGACATGCGCCCAGTCAACCACATGATGCGATCAGTGCACTGCAATGTGATCACTGCTCTTGCAATGGATGGCAAACGGGTGTTCACTGATCACAACAGAGATCATTGATCACACAGGGAGCGTCATGAACACCCACCTCGTCATCGGTGCCGGGCCGGTCGGCACCCACACCGCACTCCTTCTCGCGGACCTCGGTGCTCACGTGCGCATCGTCACCCGTTCAGGAGGCGGTCCCGAACATCCGGGCATCGAGCGGATCACCGCGGATGCCGCCGACGCACCGCGGATGCGATCGCTCGCCACCGGCGTCACGGCGATCTACAACTGCGCCAACCCGCCCTACACCCGGTGGGACACCGACTGGCCTCCCCTCGCGACCTCACTGCTCGAGGCAGCCGTGGCCAGCGACGCGGTGCTGGCCACCGTGAGCAACCTCTACGGCTACGGCCGGGTCACCGGCCCCATCGACCACGACACCCCGCTGGCGCCCAGCGACCACAAGGGCGAGGTCCGGGTGCGGATGTGGCAGGACGCGCTCGCGGCCCACGAGGCCGGGCGGGCCCGCGTCGTCGAGGTGCGTGCGAGCGACTACGCCGACGCAGGCAGCAACTCCCACCTCGCCCGCAACGCCCCGGCCGTCCTCGCGGGGCGCACGGCGTGGGTGCTCGGTGCCGCAGACCAACCACACAGCTGGACGACCACCCGCGACACCGCACGCCTCCTCGTCGAGCTGGCGTCCGACGAGCGAGCCCACGGCCAGGCCTGGCTCGTCCCGAGCGCGCAACCGCGAACCCTGCGCCAGGCCCTGGGGGACATCGCCGACTCCGCCGGGGTCGCAGCGCCCACGGTGCGGGTCCTCGGCCCGCGCGTCCTGCGCGCCGCGGGGCTGGTCGTCCCCCTGATGCGCGAGCTCTCCGGCACGTCCTACCAGTTCACGGCTCCGTTCGTCATCGACGATGCCGCCACTCGCGCCCTCGTCGGGTGGCCTCCGGAGAGCTGGGACCAGACCCTCGCACGGGTGGTCGCGTCCGCCCGAAGCACCGACTCGGCCACGGCACGCTGATGCGCCGCCCATCCATGACCGGCCTCCTCCTCGTGGCCTCCGCCGTGCTGAGCCTGGCCGGTTACCTCGTGCTCGGCACCCAGTTCGGCTGGCCTGCGGTGCTCGACGAGCCCGGGACCACCGCCCTCGACGCCTTCGTCGCGGAACAGGCCTGGGTCCGCTTCGGCTTCTACCTCTTCCTGCTCTCCAGCCTCGTGCTCATCCCGGCCGCCATCGGCCTGCACGACCTGCTCGAGCGCGGCTCGCCGGCAGCTGTCTCCGTGGCCGCCTTCGGCATCCTCGGCGCCTTCGCCCAGATGCTCGGCTGGGTCCGTTGGCCCATCGCCGTCCCGGGCCTGGCCGACTCGTGGACCGACCCCACGGCCACCGCGACCGAGCGCGAGGCGACGGCTGCGGCCTACGACGTCCTGAACGGCTATGCCGGCGGTGCACTGGGTGAGCACCTCGGCTGGCTGCTCCAGGGCATCTGGGCGGTCGGGCTCGCCGTGCTGCTCCTGCGTTCCGGGCGGCTCCCACGATGGTTCTCCGTGACGGGGCTCGCCCTGGCCTGCGCATGGGCGATCGCCGTGCCCACGGCCACCGCCGTGGGCCTGGAGGTGCTCGAGTTCTGGGGCCTGAACCTCTACACGGCGTGGTACCTGTGGATCCTCGCGCTCGGCGGGCTGCTCCTGCGCGCTTCCGGCAGCGCCGTCAGTCAGCGCGGGCGAGGTGGTGCCGAGAGCGCTGCCCTGAGCCGGGTCTCGTCGACCCGCCAGTAGTCGTGCTGCCGGCCGTCGACGAGCGTGACCGGGATCTGTTCGGCCCACTCCTCGCGCAGCTGCGGGTCGGCGTCGATCGAGTGCTCCTGCCAGCCGACACCGAGCTCGGCCGACACCCGCGCGATCGTCTCGCGCGCGGTGTCGCACAGGTGGCAACCCGGGCGGCCGATGAGGGTGACGCGCACCGGAGGCGGGTGCCCGGCATCCATCAGAAGAACACCGACCGCCGCTGCATGAGCAGGGTGTACAGCGTCTGCTGGATCGTCTCGCGCACCTGGTCGGTGAGGTCGAAGACGAGCATCGGATCGTCCGCGGCCCCCGGGCCCTGGGTATCGGTGGGGATGGGGGCACCGAACTCGATGATCCACTTGCTCGGCAACGGGATCAGGCCCAGCGGGCCGAACAGCGGGAAGGTGGGCGTGATGGGGGCGTAGGGCAGCCCGAACAGGCGGGCGACCGTGCCCATGTTGCCGATGATGGGCGCGATCTCCTCCGCGCCGACCACCGAGCAGGGGATGATCGGCACCTGGGCGGCCAGCGCCGCGGCGACGAAGCCGCCCCGCCCGAACCGTTGCAGCTTGTAGCGCTCGCTGAACGGCTTGCCGACGCCCTTGAAACCCTCGGGGAAGACCCCGACGAGCTCACCCTGGGCGAACAGCCGGTCGGCGTCGGAGTTCGTCGCGAGCGTCGAGCCCGAGCGGCGCGCGATCGTGCCCAGGAACGGTGTCTGGAAGACGAGGTCGGCACCGAGTGCCCGCATGACCCGGTGCTGCGGGTGCTCGTCATGGATCGCGAGCTGCACCATGAGCGAGTCGATGGCGATCGTGCCGGAGTGGTTGGAGACCACGAGCGCACCACCGGTGGCCGGGATGTTCTCGATGCCGCGGACCTCGACCCGGAACCAGCGCCGGTAGATGGGTCGCAGCACGGGGTAGAAGACGTTCTCGGTGAAGTCGGCGTCAAAGCCGAAGTCGTCGACGTCGTAGTCGCCCTCGACCCGGCGGCGGATGTAGGCCAGCACCTGGGCGACCCGTCGCTCGACGTCCTCGGGCGAGATGCCGGCCGCCTCGGCACCGAACCGCAGCAGTCCCACCACCGCGGCGAGCACGTCGCCGACGTCCGGAAGCGGCAGTCCGGTACGTCCGGGTGCGGCGTGCACCGTGGGGTCGAGGGGTGGCTCGATGATCCGCAGGTGTGGCCTCGCGGCGTCGCGGCGCGCCTTCTCGCGCGGGTCGAGCCGCACCCGTGGGGTCCGGGGGGCCTCCGCGACCGGAACCGGTGCCGAGCTCGTACGCCGCTCACCCGACTGCCGGGATGCCCTGCGCGAGGGTGCGGACCGCACCTTCGGCGCCGGACGGTGGGGCCGCCGGGTCGTCAGCTCGCCCGCCGCGGTGGACGCCTCGGGATCGACCCCGTGGTCACTCTGGGGACGGGGCGCGGGCTTCTCGGGGGATGCCTTCTTCGCGGATGCCTTCTTCGATGAGGCCTTCTTCGGCGCCGCCGCGGACGCGGCCGACGCTGCGGCCTTCTTCACGGGTGGCTTCTTCGGTGAGGCCTTCGGTGACGCGGCCTCCTGCGCCACCGGTGCCACGGCATCCGGGGCAGGAACCACCGGCTCGGCGCCGATGAGCGGGGTCGAGCGGCGCCTGGCGCGCTCCCCCGAGGCTCGAGCGGCGCCCGCGGCCAGTGCTCCCTGTCGCGCGGCCATCATCGTCCCCTTCCTGCGCCGAGCAGGCCGAGCACGACCTGGGATGCCGTCCCCGCCACGCCGCTCACGGCATCCCCGACGATCGCGGCGGCGGGCACGGCCGGGCCGACGCTGCGAGCGAAGTCCTCGAAGGCCTCACGCGAGGTGTAGCGCGGCGTGAAGCCGAGCGTCGACCGCATCCGGCTGGTGTCCATGCCACGACCGAACGCGAGGAAGGACATCTGGTCGGGCGAGAAGTCGGCCAGGCCCAGGCGCTTGGCGAAGCCTCCGACGAAACCGGCGGCCTGCAGTGGCATGGGGACGACCGGCCGGCCGACGATCGCCGCGGCCTGGAGCACCGTCAGCACCCCGTCGCCGGCGATGTTGACGATGCCGGCCGCGTCACCCGTGGTGGCGCGCACGAGGGCGTCGATGGCGTCGTCCTCGTGGACGAACTGCATGCGGGCGTCGAAGCCGAGCGGCACGGGCACGATGGGGAGGTTGAAGTAGTCGGTGATCGACGTGCGGATGTGCGGTCCGACGATGTTCGCGAAGCGCAGCGTGAGGATCTCGGTGTCCGGGCGACGCCGGGCAAATCCCCGCACGTATCCCTCGACCTCGATGGAGTCCTTGCCGAAGCCCCCCGACGGCGACCGCTTGGCCCCCATGTCCTCGGTGAACATCGCCGGGTCGCGAGGCGTCGAGCCGTACACCGCGGCCGAGGACTTCACGACGAGCCGGCGCACGGTGGTCGACTTCTGGCACGCGGCGAGCAGCTGCATGGTGCCGATGACGTTGATCTCCTTCTGCGGGGTGCGTCCCCCGACGAAGGTGGGCGTCGCGATGACGTTCATGTGCACGACGGTGTCGACCCCTGCCGACTCGATGACACGGGCGATCATCGGGTTGCGGATGTCCGCGCGCACGAACTCGACCCCGCTGATGTCGTGCGCCGGCGGGATGACGTCGACCCCCACGACCCGGTCGACTCCCGGGTCGGCGCTCAGCCGCCGCGCG